>CAYNNW010000099.1:0-2791 GCA_964398435.1 uncultured Gaiellales bacterium
GTGCTTCAACGACACCTCGTGCGATCGAGAGTCCAAGGCCGCTCGACTCGGTGTGACCGCCCCAGTGCGCAAACGGCTCGAACAGGTGTGGCACGCGCGACTCGGGAATGCCCGGCCCCTCATCCGACACGGCTATACAGAGGCATCCCTCGTCATCGAGTCGCACATCAATTTCCACGGCCCCCGTGCCGTGCCGCCAGGCATTCGAGACGAGATTCATCAGCACCTGATGCATCCGGTGTGCATCAACATCAACCGTCAGATCGAGTGCACCATTGGTCTCCAGAACCCGCCCTTCCGGCGTCGGCAACGCCTCGATAACGCGCTCAACCACGTCACCAACGCGAATCTCGTCGCACTGAAGGGTCAGCACGCCCTGACGCGCGCGACTGATATCGAGCAGATCCTCTACGAGCTGCGCAAGGCGCTCCCCGCCTTCCTCGATCAGCCGGAGAAAATCTTCGCGCTGTTGGTCAGTCAACGGCACGTCTCTCGACCTGATCGTATGAATGAATCCGAGGATTGCCGTCAGCGGCGTTCGAAGTTCGTGTGAGACATGGGCAACGAGCTGATCACGCAGCTCAACGACGCCGGCCAGCCGCTCTGACACTTCGCGCTCGCGTTCCAGCGTGCGGCATCGCCCGAGGGTTGCGCCCAGTTGCAGCGACAGGCGCGGAAGCACACGACAGACGGCTGACACTTCGTCGCCGACTGCAGCGACCGCAATCCAGGCTTTGTCCTCTTCATTGTCCGGTGCGGCGCCGCGCACGATGTCCGAGGGAATGATCGACGATCCCACCAGACGAATCATCTCGGCATCGGGCCACGGTAGCGGTACGGGTATTCCGGGCAGCCCCGTTGCATCGATGACATCGTCCGGAGTCGGCCCTGCCTCACCGCGCCGCTGACGCGCGGTCTGACAGCAGCATTCAACGGACTGCTCTGCAGCTTCAATCAGCTGGTCTTCCATCTCGCCCTTGGCAACGTGTCCCACCCACGCCCCGTGCACCGAGATGAAGCCGCCGGCCGAGACGACCACGATCGGCAGCCCGGATCGCACCGCAACGGCCTCACTGGCTGCGTCTGCAAATCGTGCAACACCTTCCGTGATGTCAATACTGCCGTCGATTGCCGTGACAGCCCGGTCGAGCATTCGCTCACGGTCGAGCCGCCGACGCGCCTGTTCGCCCTCCAGTGCCAAAGTTGCCAGCAGCGTGCCTGTACCGGCAAGCAGCAGCAGGTCGGCCCAGAGCACGATGCCGTTCACCGGAACAGGAAGCAGCGTTGCCACGACCGCAGCCGAGACCGTGGACATGGCCGATGTCAGCGCCGCATCGCGCGAGCCCAGCAACCACGCTGCAATTCCGATGGGGGCCATGTACGGAAGCGCGATCAGGTGGGGGACACCTACGGCAACCGTCAGCGCAGCTACCAGCAACACGTCGCAATAGACGCTTGCCCGCAGGCCGGCCCGCACACCGGCATGCCCGGCGGAAAATCGATAGCCGGCAGCAGCGACGAGTGACCCCGCCGCCACCATCAGCGCGGCGTTCAGATTAGGCATCCCCGCAAGCACGTCGCCAATGAGCACGAGTCCAGCAAGCACGATCGAGACCACCGGTCGAACGATCGACAGGTAGGTACGGGACATCCCCCCGCGAGGGTTGTCCTGGCCGCTGTCAGCGGCGTCATACATCTCGGCTGTCATGCGGTGGGGCACGGTTGCATCAAGCCTTCCCGTTGCAAACGCACATGATGCCGCCGGGCCCGGCCGCAGGTGGGCCGTTCATGCAATTTCACGACAGATTCTGCGAGGAATTCGGCATATTCCGCCAATCGGTAAGATGCGCGGACCATGCGTGACCCCCGGATCGACAATCTCGCCACCGTCCTCGTCCACCACTCGACACGTGTGAAGGAGGGCGACCAGGTCGTACTGACCGGTGATGTTCCGGCCACTCCCCTGCTTCAGGCGCTGTATGAGCAGGTGCTGAAGGCCGGTGCGTTTGCATCGATCAATCTTGGCCTTGAGTCCCACCTGGAGATTCTGTTTACGCACGGTTCTGATGCCCAGCTGGAGTGGGTTCCACCGGCAGTGCGCTGGGCGTTCGAGGAGGCCGACGTCCGAATCCACGTCAGCGCGCCGCTGAATGCACGCGAGCTGTCGGGCGTGGATCCTGCGCGGCAGCAGGCCCACCAGAAGTTCATGCGTCCGCTGATCCAGACAGTGATGAAGCGAACGGCTGCGGGTGAGTATCGCTGGGTCGGCACGGAGTTCCCCACACACGCACTCGCGGCTGAGGCCGACATGTCACTGCGCGACTACGCCAACATGTCGTTTGCAGCCTGCCTGGCCGATACCCCCGATCCGCTGGCTGCCTGGAAGGCACAGGCTGACGAGACCACGCGGCTCGCCGAATGGTTCACCGGCAAGGAAGAGATCCGGATTACAGGGCCCGGCACCGACATCAGCCTCTCGATTGCGGGGCGCACGTTCCTGCCCGGTGACGGTACCTGCAACATGCCGGACGGCGAGTTCTTCACCGGCCCGGTCGAGGACTCGGCAAACGGCCACGTCACGTTCCACTTCCCGCTGATCGCTGGCGGCCGCGAAGTCAGCGGCGTACGCATGACATTCGCCGACGGCAAGGTCGTTGACGCCGCAGCGGAGCGCAACGAGGAGTATCTGATCGCCATGCTCGACGCCGACGAGGGATCGCGACGTCTGGGCGAGTTGGGTATCGGTACCAACTATGCGCTGACCAGCGGGACGCGCTCGATCCTGTTCGAC
>CAYNNW010000099.1:2801-7114 GCA_964398435.1 uncultured Gaiellales bacterium
CCAGGACAGGGGCGCACGCGTGCTGGGCGAGATCGCGATCGGCACCAACTACCGCATCCAGCGCGGCATAAAGAACACGCTGTTCGACGAGAAGATCGGCGGCACGTTCCACCTGGCAATCGGCGAGAGCTATCCCGAGACGGGCGGCGTCAACAAGAGCGCCGTGCACTGGGACTTCATCAGCGACCTGCGCAACGGCGGTCGAATCACCGTGGACGGCGTCGACGCACAGCAGGACGGGAAGTTCCTGGTCTGATCAGCGACCAGGATGCGCTCGCTACCAGTACCGGCGCCCGAAGCCCTGAGCGCACGGCGGCTGCTGCGGCTGCGCAATCGTAGTGTGATGGGCCGGCGACCAGACTGACACCTGCGATCCGTCTTCTGACACCCACCGTACGCGAAGTTCGTAGGATGCGGATCGACCGTAATTGAGCTGCGGCACGGCGATCGAGCCCCTGAACTCACGCTGAGGCGTCACGGGTTCATCACGCGCCTCTTTGGTCGCGATCTGCCCCAGCCTCAAGATCGAGCGGCGCGCCCCCTCCACTGGACGTTTCGTGGTTCGATCCACTCGCGTAGCGCGCAACTCGTAGTAGGCGGATTTGTCGGCTGGCTGCACTCCATCACTGAACTGCCAGTACACATACAACCGACAATCACCGCGAATCGAACTCTGCGATACGGTCAGCGACGTGGGTACGCGGCCATCAATCGTGTCGTCGGTCGACGGTGTTCCGGTGCCACCGCGTATAAGCACTCCGCCACCCGCTGCCGCAACAACTCCAAGAACCACAACGGCAATCAACAGGCGCGCGCGCCTCCCGTTGCGAGGCGGTCCACTCACTACCAGTACCGGCGCCCTTCTGGATTACACGACGTCGCGGGTGGGGCTGCTGCTGTTCTGTAGTACGGCGGTGACCAGACCGACACCCGTGTTCCGTCTACGGACGCCCACCGTACTTTGAATTCAAAGTATGCGGTTGGGCTGTAGTTGAGCTGCGTCACAGGAATCGAGCCCTTGAACTCTCGCTGCGCTGTGGTGGGCCAGCGGCTGGCTTCCTTCGACGCGATACGCCCCAGCTGAGAAATCGTTCGACGCACTCCCGGCAGTGGCAACCTGGTCGTTCGGTTGACCGGAATGGATCGAAGCTCGTACTTCACACTGCCGCTTGGCTGCACGCCGTTACTGTACTGCCAGTACATATACACGCGATCGTCACAATCCCTGTAGCCCTGCGACACGGTCATCGATGTTGCAATACGACCGTCGTCACTATCGCTGCTGGCGCTCGTGGACGAGCCGCCACTCAGCAGCACGCCACCACCCGTCGCTGCCATGGCAACCACAAGAAGCACGACGACAAGAACGAGGGGCGAACGACGAGGAGTGGGTGGTGGGCCAGCCATGGAACTGGCTATCGGCCATTTGCACGTGCAGCTTGAGTGGTCCAGCTCAAGATTCGCACCGAAAAGGTCGATACGCCGCGCATGAGCTTTGAGCTGACAGCTCCGTTTTCGGCAATCCCCGGTGTCGGATTGACCGAAGCTGTTCTTCTGATCTGCCAGCTCGATTCGAGCGGTGCCGATCCGCGTTGGCTGTCTGCAATCCACGCAGACATGCCCGCAATCGCAGAACAACTGCGTGAGCACGGCCGCATCGAAGCGTCGATGGGCCGCCTGAAAGCGGTTGATGTGGCGAACATCGCGGATGCTGACTCGCTCGCTGCCGCTCACCTGCTGGTGGCCAACGCGATTGAGCTCACCTCGCTGGACGCAGCGTCGACAGCCGTGGCGCAGGCAACCCACCTTCATGCTGCGGGCAAGCCGGATCAGGCCTGGGAGGTCGTCTTCGCATCATGTGAGCAATCGGCGGACGCCGGCGACCCACTGACGGCGATTAATCGCCTGGCACACGCAGTCGATCTCATCGGAGTTCCACCTGCCGACGTCCGCTACCTGAAGCTCCAAGCGCAATGGGCTGCATCGATCGGTAATGTCAACGATGCGTACCGGTGCTGGACAGCTGTTGAGCGACGTGCCGGAAGCGCGGGCGACAGCTTTCTTGTTGCCCGCAGTCTGGTCGAGCAGGCCCGCCTGGCAACCTACGAGCCAGATCTTCATGAGATACCGGGTGCAGAAGGAGCTCGAGCAGGGGACCTCAAACTCGCACAGGCAGTTGCACTCGGCACTGCCGGTGGCGCTTGGAGCCAGTTTGCCGGACTCATCCTCCATGCGAATAGCGGAAACTGGCAGCGGGTTGCAGATGCATGCGCCGACGCTCTCGCGTCCGCGCGTCGCGAGCGCGATCACCTCGCTGAGATCCAGGTACTCAATTTGATGACGATTGCATCGTCGATCATTGGTGCTGACGAACCAGCGATCGAGCCACTCTCCCGGGCGCTGTCACTTGCCCGTCAGCATCACGAAATCCAGTGGGTGGCTCCGCTGTACTCCAATCTCTCCGAGGAGCACGCTGTTGCCCTGCAGACCGACCAGGCGCTCCAGGCAGCACGAGACTTTGTTTCGTACATGCAGCTTCATCACGCAACTGTCATGACCGGCAAATCCTTGGTCACGCTCGCATCTCGACTTACTGACGCCGGCCTGCAGAGTGACGCCGAGGCTGCAATCGCAGCGAGCGATTCCATGCTGGACCAGAATGATTCCATTCTCGATCTATTGCGCTGCGAAGTCGCGCGAGGTGCCGAGCTGACGTTGATGGTCAACAATGCACCAGCAACGGATATCGAAGCCGCGCGATCCCGGCGAGATGAACTGATCAGCCGCGCCATCCACAATGCCCGAGAGTCGGATGTGCGCAGCTGGATTATTGAGTCGCACCTCGTGAACCTCGAACGGCACGCCGAGTCCGGCAGTGTTGAGGCCGCTCTCGCCGCACGAGAGCACGTTGGTGACGAGGAGATATTGGTGACCGCCCGCGCCGCGCTCGCGCTTGCTCGCGGCGGACTATGGCACAGCACGCCCGCGCTGACCGTTGCAGCGCGAACGCTTCTGGAAGCCGCATCGCAGGACAGCGCGCCAGCGCTGGTCCAGCTGATCCTCGACGAGTGTCGGTCGATCCTGAATTTCGGCTCGAAGGATGCGCCAGACATGCAGTCGATCGTGGACCGTTGGAACTCCGCAGGCCGGATGTTGGACGGTCGGTTGGCACAGTACTCACTGTCAATTCTTGCGGGCACGACCGGGTCACGATCTGAGCGGGTCAATCCGCGAGCCCGTGCTCAGGATGTAATGGATCGTACATTGACGCCTGCTGCCGAAAGTCAATTCGCTGCCCTCGCCGGATTGACAGTTGGGCTGGTGGATCACGACGCTGAAGAAGTGGAATCGGCATTCCACATAGTCGACTTTGCTCGAGAATCGTCATTGTCAGGACGGTTGGGCGATGGCGACCACATCTGCGTGGTGGCCGAGGGAATCGTACGCGCGTTTCGTACGACCGACGACGGCCGACAGATTCCACGGGGTGCGCTGATGGCGGGCGACTGGCTTGTCGTCGATGCCGATGGCGCGCTGTGCTTCGAGGCGGAGACGAAAGCGCGGGTGTTGGCGATCAGCGCGGCGCGATTGGCGAGTCTTGCCGGAACCATCCCCCTACTGACCGTGAACGCTGAGACGGTGCAGCAGCAGGCACAGGCGTGCCTGCACTCGTATGCCGACGACATGTCTGCGCTGTCAGTTGAACAGCGCTGCCTGTCGCTGCTCGCGCGCCTGGCAGCGGCCTATGGAAGACCGACACTCAAAGGTGCCGCGCTGATTGACATCCAGATCTCACATGAGGGGCTCGCCCGCCTGATCGGAGCGAGTCGTCCGCACACGTCGGTCGTGATGTCCGCGTTGAAGAAAGACGGTCGCATCGACATGTGGAAGCGACGCATCATCATCATCGATGAGTCAATTCTGGACGCATCCTCCGCGAAGAACGAATCAGGCAGCGCGAGCCGCGCTGCCTGATGTCGTCGCCGTATTGTTCCCGTGATATTGGTGGGGTGTGCCGCACCCCGTAAATGCGGCACACCCCCGCTGTGTGGTGTAGACGCTACGCGGAAGATTGTGTGGGTGTTGCTACGACACGGCCGCAAGTGCGGTGAGCGCCTTAGATACCTGCTGCGGAACCGAGAATGATCCGCGGTGGATCGACATCGATGTTGAGGTCCCCAGACTTCCATCAAGTGCGTGATCGAGGACCTTTCCATCGACGGTGACCGTTCCTGTCACCGTTGCTTGCCGAAAACGCGACCGGTACGCATGGTTCATTGAGAAGAACTGTGTATTCGCAAATGAGCTGGACC
>CAYNNW010000100.1:0-7088 GCA_964398435.1 uncultured Gaiellales bacterium
GCCAACACCGTTGCGGTCTCCATTTCCGGTGACGGCATGGTGACCTCGGTCGACGTCAACGGCGCGACAACCATCGAAGGATGGATCTCGATGGCCAAGTTTGCCAACCCGGCTGGTTTGACCCAGGCGGGCGCAAACAAGTGGGGCCCCGGTCCCTCGAACAACTCGGGTCCAGAGACGGAAGACGTCGCCGGATCAAGTGGTATCGGCGTGATCACCTCGGGTGCGCTCGAGATGTCCAACGTCGACCTGGCCACCGAGTTCACCGAGATGATCCGTGCACAGCGCGGCTTCCAGGCCAACACGCGCCTGATCACCACCTCGGACGAGATCCTGCAGGAGCTGGTGAACCTGAAGCGATAGTACGTGGACTGAGTTCCATGGGGGTGAGATGACGCACCCCGACAATCGCCACGGATGGCGAGTAATAACCACATCATGAGCGGGGTCGTTGCAATCGTTCCAGAACGCGACGGCCCCGCTCAAGCGTGCACGGATGCCGGTCGATGCGATTCCCGGAACAGTTCGCCCAACAGGGGATGTGAACAGATGATTACGGTTGCACGACTACACGGAGCAGGATCGGTGGTGATCAACGCCGACCTGATCGAAACCATTGAGGCGCGGCCTGACACCACAATCACGCTCGTTACACGGCGGAAGTTCGTGGTGGCCGACCCCCTTGATGAGGTTGTTGAGAAGGTACTGGCGTACCGCCGCAGCGTGACACTGCCCACGGGCGTTGTCGCGATCGAGGGCGACGACTCGCTGGCCCATGTCTGGGAAACACGTCCAGTCGACGAGCGCGAGGCTGCCTAACAGATGTCCGCCGATCTGGACATGCCGGGCGATGAGCCCACCGCACCCGCTGCTGATGGCGGCGGTGATGCACCACCTCCATCAGGGGGCAAGAGCGATCCCGGAATGATCGTTGGTCTGATCCTGGGCTTCGGATCCCTGCTGGCCGGCATGGTTCTCGAGGGCTCGACCATCGGCTCGTACATGGTCGTGTCAGCCGCGATCATCGTCTTCGGTGGTACGGCCGGAGCCACGATTGCCGCAACCGGGGTCAACAACTTCAAGGCAGCCATGGGCGAGATCAAGCGTGCGATGTCGCACAAGGCTCCCGACCGGCTCGAGACAGTCAAGTCGCTGGTCACCTTTGCAGAGAAAGCCCGAAAAGAGGGCCTTCTCGTCCTGGAAGACGATCTGAGCCGCGAACGTAACGAATTCCTTCGCAAGGGCGTTCAGCTGGTGGTCGACGGCACCGATCCAGAACTGGTGCGGGAAATTCTTGAGACAGAGTCAGACGCGGCGATGGCCGAGCGACTGCGCTACGCGGACGTCTGGTCGCAGATGAGTGGCTTCAGTCCGACGCTCGGCATTATCGGTACCGTGATGGGCCTGGTGCTCGTGCTCGGTAACCTCAGCGATGCACAGTCGCTGGGGCCGGCAATCGCCGTGGCATTCGTCGCAACCTTCTACGGCGTCTCGTTCGCCAACCTTGTCTACCTGCCGATGGGCAACCGCCTCAAGGACTGTGCGCGCATCGACAGTGATGCCGAGGGCCTGATGATCGAGGGAATCCTTGCAATCCAGGCCGGCGATAACCCGCGAATTGTTGAGGAGAAGCTGGTCGCATTCCTCGAGGTCGCTGAGAAGGCCCGCCTGTTCGCAGAACGGGCTGCCAAGCAGGAAGACCAGGATCTGGACATGGACCTCGCCGCATGAGTGGCGGCGGACACGGTGGTGGCGGCAAGCGCCGCAAGAAGGGCGGCCACGGCGCGGCGCACGCGGACGAACGCTGGCTGCTGACCTACGCAGACATGATCACGTTGCTGCTTGCGTTGTTCATCGTGCTCTTCGCAATGTCCACGATCGACGCTGTCAAGTTCAAGGCGCTCTCAACGACGCTCAGTGAAACCTTCAATGGCCAGGTATTCAACGCCGGCAAGGACACGCTTCCGGGCTCGCAGGGCGTGCTCGAGCCCACAGCTATGGCGCAGCGCCCGAACCCATCGGCGTTCGATGTCAAATCAAATGCAAACTCGCGTGGCGGAGCCAAATCCAAGGCAGTTCAGAAGGAGCTGCAGGCGACCGTTGGCAAGCAGAAGCGCACAGGGGTTGAGGTCACGCAGACCGAACGAGGAATCGTGATTCGCCTGGCAGGTGACGTGATGTTCGCATCCGGCAGTGCCCAGCTCGTGCCCGAGGGCATCAAGGTCATCGACAAGCTGTCTGCCCAGATCGCCGCGAGCGAGTATGACATTGCGGTCGAGGGGCACACCGATGGTGCTCCGATTGCAACCGGTACTTACCCAACGAACTGGAGCCTGGGAGGCGCCCGCGCTGAGACCGTGCTGATGCTGCTGATCAAAGACGGCGTCGCCACCAAGCGACTTCGCTTTGGTTCATATGCAGACACGCGTCCGTTGGTTCGCCCCGACTTTCCCGAACAGTCGGTGGCGCGCAACCGTCGTGTCGAGATCGTGCTGCTCTCACCAAAGAGCTCCAGTGCTCGAGTTGATTCATCCGACGTCGACGACACGCAGTCAGATGTCCAGATTGCAGGTGGTGACCCGGCAGGAGCTGGTGGATCCGAAGGAAGTGACGATGGCGCGGCGCCTGAGCACGACTCACCATCCGATCCGGCCGGGATCGGACCCATTGTTCCATCGATCATCGACCTGACGAGCGGATGATGAACACCTTCGACAACAGCGAACTGCACAAGTTCCAGCATGGTCGGACTGTTCAAGCGGCAGTGACTGCATGCCGATGCGCTACCCAAGAGCCACGCTGGAGCGTGAGATGAGCAAGAAAAGACTCATACCTATCGTCGTTGTCGTCGCGCTGGTCGCGGTCGTCGGCCTGAACTTTCTTGGCGTGGTCAACTTTGCCGGAATGGTGGGCCTCGGGCCCAAGGAAAAGGTGATCAAGGTATCGCCTGAGCCGATCGCATTTGAGCAGCCATTCGTCGTCAATCTGGCCGACACCGACGACGTTCGCTACATCAAGCTCGGTGTGGCCGTTGAACTGGAGCCAATGAGCGAAGAGCAGCTGCACATGTTTGACAACGGTGCTGGCGGTCACGGTGGGGCCAGCAAGACCGGCCGCATGAAAGTGGGCACCGATCCGGAGCTGCGCGATGTTGTGATCAACACCACAGCCCAGTTCACCAGTGAAGAGCTGCTGACCCCTGAGGGCAAAGACAAGCTCAAGCACGACATGTTGAAGGGCTTCGAGAAGGTCGCAGCAAAGCATGAGCACGCTCGTGAGGAGCACCACAAGGCAATGAAGGACAATCCGGCGATCGTTGCCGAGCCGCCGTACCACATTGCCGATGTGTTCTTCTCTGAGTACACCCTGCAGTAAGGCAGGCAACCGCAATGACCAACGACAGCACAACCACTCAACTGCTCGCCGGAGCCGCAGAACGCGGAGGCCAGGTGGTGGGCGAGCGGCTTGGACGCGCCGTTACGGTCAACCCCGGTAGTGGGGTAACGGGGATGCCACTGCTGCGCTTCGACATTCAGTTCGAGGGTGGCGGAATTCTGCGCTGGTACCTTGCCAACGACGATGCCACCGGCATGAGTGATCTGCTGGTTGGTGGTGTTGGTGATCGAAGCGCACAGCTCTCGGAAACCCATCTTGATGCGCTCTCGACGCTGATGAGCGGCATGCTGGAAGAAGCAGCGGGTTGGCTGGCGGCCACCGGCGGTATTGCCCTGGCGCCGAGCGGCGTTGACATGGGCATGGAGCCACAGGTGCTCGAGCTTGGCAGCGGTGCGGCCGAGTGGAGCTGCGTACTCGATGTCGACGGGTTTGGTGGCGTTGCCGTCACGGTGCAGGCAGACCCCGGTCTGGCAGGCGTGCTCGCCGGTGCATCGGCCCCAGGTGCTGCAGGAGGCGCAGCGCCTGCTGCAGCCGCCCCAGCCGCCGGCAATGCGCCCGCCGCACAGGTACCCGTTTCCGATGTTGGCGGGACCGTGGTGCCGCTTCGCGGGTCGGGATCCGTCTCACCAGGAGCTGCCGCAACGTCAGACCTGGGCATGTTCATGGATGTACCGCTCGACGTATCGGTCGAGTTCGGACGAACGAGCTGCCGGGTTCGCGATCTGCTTGAGCTGAATGTTGGATCAATCCTCGAGCTCGACAAGCTGAATGGTGAACCGATGGACATCTTCGTCAACGGGTCGCTGCTTGCGCGCGGCGAGGTCGTAGTGATCGACGAGGAGTACGGCATCCGCATCACCGAAATCGGCAGCCCGTCGGATCGGCTGCGCGGAATCGGTTGATTCTGCGCTGCGATCGCAGGCGCACGCTAATGCTGGAATTGCGTTGTGTTGCGCATACTCGTGACCGGTCAAGCGAGCACCGTCTTTGGCCGATAGCGCGACCGTGGATACCTGTCGACATCCTGCATTGAGCGCCGCAGGTGCGCGTCTTCGCGGCATGGTCGCGCTGGCGTGTACGTTGTGCCTGTTGGCAGTTTGCGCTCCCGTTGCGCTTGCGACCAGCGAAGGTGCCGCAGCGCCGGCGTCGCCCGCCAGCGCAACAGCGATCGTCAAGGAATCGTCGGCATCCGATGGCGGCTTCGAATCCAAGAAGCTCGGCGGAGATCTGAGTCGCTCGTCACAGAAGTCGCGAGGATCGAAGGCCCGTGGCGGTGCACAGGCGCCGTCCGGGAACGCCGGCGCCAGCAAGCGCTCGTCCGGGTCGACTCTGCTGCGACTGGTCATCGGACTCGCACTTGTACTGGCAGCGATCTGGGCAGTCAACCGGATCCTTCAGGCAATCGCCCGTCGCAGCGGAACCATCGCGCCCGCCGGGCAGGCCGAGCTGATCGAGATTCTCGCAACCAAGCCACTTGCCGCTGGGCGAACCCTGCATGTCGTGCGTGTCGCTGGAGAGGTCGTCATTCTCGGCGCAACCGATCAGCAGATCACCAGCCTCGGCACCGTCAACAGCAGCGTGCCGATTTCAGAGGACGGATTCACCACCCTGCTGGCGCGCACGGTTGCCAGCGGAGGTGGCACACCGGCAGCAGCAACAAGCACGCGGCCAGAAACGGCTGACAACACCCCAATCATGAGGAAGGTGATCGGCAACCTGCAGATGCTGACAGCACGCGACTGACGCGACACACAATTGAGCACGGCCCGCGTGCACTGAAACGGCAGGACGGATCCTCGCCGGCACACGGGCCACACCCATTCCGGGGCCAGGGACGGCATACAGCCATCGTTCCACTGGCCCCATTGTCGTTTCAGGACTCCGACTCACCGAGAACCACCATGACAACCGCCACCTCAACACCACGACGATCACACCGCAGCAATGCAGGCGGTGCGGTGCGGCGCGTGGCTGCAGGTCTGGTTGGAGCGGTGCTTGCACTCTCGATCTCGCTGCTGCTGATCATCGTCAGCGCCCAGCCAGCGGTTGCTGCCCCCGCAGCTGCCGGCGCGCCTGCAGCAGTCACCGATACCGCAGGCCAGCAGGCGTCGTCATCGTCGACCGCTACAGCCGGTGCCAGCGCAGCGTCGGCAACGGGTACTGCGGGCAACGTGGCTGGTTCAAATGCCGGTGTCACGCTCAAGTTCAACGGCAGCGACGCTGGCGGGCAGTCGACTGCATTGCAGCTGCTGGTCCTGATGACGCTGCTGACGCTTGCGCCGTCGATCGTGATCATGACGACCGGCTTCACACGAATCGTGATCGTCCTCGGATTCCTGCGCAACGCACTTGGCACGCCAACGATGCCCCCGAATCAGGTGCTGATCGGCATCTCGCTGTTCCTGACGATGTTCGTGATGTTTCCAACATTCTCCGAAATGAACAAGACCGCGATCGAACCGTACATGGACAAGAAGATCACGCAGGAGCAGGCAATCACGCGGGCCCAGCTTCCGCTGCGCAAGTTCATGTTCAAGCAGGTCCGTGATGACGATCTGGGATTGTTCATCCGCCTCGCAGACATGAAAAAGCCACCCACAACCCGAGCGGATGTCCCCACGCACGTTCTGATTCCGGCGTTCCTGATCAGTGAGCTGAAAACGGCGTTCGAAATCGGCTTTCTCATCTTCATACCGTTTCTGATCATCGACATGGTCGTTGCCTCGACGCTGATGAGCATGGGCATGATCATGCTGCCCCCGGTGATGATCAGCCTTCCATTCAAGATATTGCTGTTCGTGCTGGTTGACGGATGGAACCTGACAGTTGAATCGCTCGTGGCCGGATTCGGCGGCGGATAGGGGAATTCGATCGATGGACGTCACAACTCCAACACTGCTACTTGGAACGATGAATGACGGCGATGTCATGTCAGTCGCATCGCAGGCGCTGTGGACGACGCTCAAGGTGTCGGCTCCACTGCTGCTCGTGGGACTGGTTGTTGGTCTTGTTGTGTCGGTATTCCAGGCCGTCACGCAGATTCAGGAGCAGACACTGGTCTTCGTTCCAAAGATTGTTGCGATGGTGCTGGTGCTGATCATTGCCGGCCCGTGGATGATGAGTCTGATGACCACCTTCACGACCGACCTGTTCGGGCAGATGACCACCGTGGCCAGGAACTGACGGGCAGCAGCGCGCATGGAGATTGATCTGACAGGAGTCGTTCCGTGGGCGGTGTCATTCCTGCTCGTGGTTGGACGGCTGTCAGGATTGTTCCTGCTGGCACCGGTGTTCAGCTCGCGAATGATTCCGGTACGGGTCAAAGCGATGGCGCTGATGACCGTCTCGGCAATGTTGACTCCAATTGTTGCGCACGGCGCAGTCATCCCTGTTGATTCAGCGCTGCCGCTGCTCGTGCTGATGGTCAAGGAAGTCACGATCGGGCTGGCGCTCGGGTTTTCCGTCAGCGTGATCTTCGCTGCCATCCAGACGGGTGCGTCGATGATCGATACGAGCGTTGGGTTCTCACTTGCCAACCTGTTCGATCCGGCAACCAGCAGCCAGGGCTCGGTGTTCGGTTCGTTCTGCATGGTGCTCGGGGGGTGAGATCACGAGCCCGCAGCGCCGGCAAGGGCGACCCTTACCGGCGCTGCGGGCTCGCAGGGCCAACTTCAGTCTAACACCCGCGGACG
>CAYNNW010000101.1:0-7074 GCA_964398435.1 uncultured Gaiellales bacterium
CGTGTCATCTGCTGGTGGCGAATTCCCGCCGAAGTGTGACGGTTCGATTCGTGCGCACATGAGCCGTACCTACCAGCTTCCGCCACCACCGCCGATGCTTCCACCGCCAAAGCTTCCACCGCCCCCGCTGCTGTCTGATGAGGGAACTGTCGTTCCGGTTGACATGGCTGAGCTGAACGATGTGAGGTTGAACGAGTCGGCCATCACCATCGTGCGCAGTCCGTGGTCGTAGCGAAATTGGTCGTCGGGAGAATCCAATCGTGGCGAGCAGTTTCGGAGAATCCCCTCGGCACATCCGAACGCGATTGCGTGTGTCAGGTACTGCTCCCACAGCGGGAGTGAGGCAGGTTCCTCGTGCTCCATGTGTGCGTACTCATCCAGGAAGCTGCGAAATCCGTCCCATGCCGCGGCCTGCGTGGCAACTTCGCGCCGGCGGCGCACGATCAACTTGCGGTTGCGGACTGCCACGCCGAGCGCCGCGGCGTTTCCTGCACACACAAGAACCAACAGCCATTGCAGGACCATGAACGGTCCTGAGCGGTCGAGTGGATCGAATCCGAGCGTGAACGCCATGGCGCCGGCGAGGCATGCCACCAGCGGCAGCACGAGAATCCACCCGCCCGATGTCTCGTACCAGGCCATCGATCGGACCTCGCCAGCGACGAGGTCCTGGAACTCCTTGAAGTCGACCGCGCCGACCTCGCGATGCTCCTCCAGGCGGTCGTCCAGATCACTCATCGCAACTGATCCGTCTACGCATACGCGATCGATCAGGCTGCACCCCGGATTTTCAAAGGAGTGGAGGGGCAGTTCAACGTTGCCGGGCGTGATGGCAATGTCGACGATCGATCCATGCGTGCCACTGTACGCAGGTTCGGTGATGTAGCGGCCTCGGCGAACCAGGTCGAACACCGTTGCGACGAATCCGTCAGTGGTAGCGGAGTCAGTCTGATCAGTCAGCAGTTGTGTCAGTGCTGGTGGAAGCGTGTCAGGAGGGGTGCTCACTGCCGCACCCGGTGCCGCAATCTCGTGTTCCCGACCGTAGCGTCGCCAGACGAATCTGATCAACAGCAGCGGGGGAAGTGCCGATGCAAGAAGCGCGAGTGCAATCAGGAGTGGCATCGCCTGGCGGACCGCTCGCCGAATGTTGTCGCCTGCAACTCGATCCGCTTCGAATCGGCGTTCCTCTGCCTGAATGGCTTTCAGCGTCTGCGGTTGTGTAGCAGTTGCGGGTCGTGTGGTTGCATCGAGTGACAGTGTTGCGGGATCGAGAACCGCCCGCAGTTCCACGAAGTGCTGACGCGGAACATCCTTGGCTTTCAGTGTGAATGTTGCTGCCCGGC
This sequence comes from uncultured Gaiellales bacterium, assembly GCA_964398435.1. GTDB lineage: Bacteria > Actinomycetota > Thermoleophilia > Gaiellales > SKUG01 > CAYNNW01. Next base: position 1,344 of record CAYNNW010000101.1, read on the forward strand.
GCTTCAACGAGGTGTCAGTGTCGAGTGCGTGAACCCACGCCCGTGGCAGTCCCCGGTCAAGCGATGCGCTGCTTTCCGGAAGCATCAGGGTTGCATCCAGTGACCCCAGCCTCCGCTGCCAGCCGTCGCCCCAGGGCTGGATATGCAGAACGTCAACGTCGTTGTGCGCGGTGACGAGCCCACGCGCCCGATACCGAAGCGTGAATGTGCGCGTCTGGTTCGAGGCCTCGTGCATCCAGGCGATGCGGAACGTATCGGTATCAAGCTGCGATGCCTGGTACGTGCCGGCGTTACCCGTTGTGACACCGACAACGACGATGCCGGGGACGTAGCTGGTCGACCCTTCGCTGACCGTGATGTTTTCCAGCTGCTGGCCCGGTTGCAGATTGATATCGCGATATGTGCCGTGGAAGTCGCCGTCGTAGCGAATTCGAATCGTCTCGTTGACATCGAGGCTGCCGTCGCGATTCAACCGCCCTGTCCACTCAAGGTGCTGCAGGGTGTCGTACTTCTCGAATGGATTGAGTCGACCGTGGTGTGAAGTTACCCAGGCAATTGAAATGCCCCCTGCCGTCATGGCAATGATCCAGAGAATCGCTGCAGCAATAATGCGCTTGCGATCACGGGGTGCAACATCGGCGAGCAGCGGCATGTCGACGTACTACCCGCCGCCGCGTGCGTGGAATCAACTGTCGAGCAGGTTCAGGCCCAGTGTCGCGATGCCTATGGTCGCTGCGCCGATGACCGCGGCTCCAGCTCCAACTGCAAGCGCCGGACGAATTGACGCCCGTCGAACCAGTGGCCGGGCGCGTTCGAGCGCCTCGGTCATGGCACGAGCAGCATTCAGGGTCTCGGCGTGGGTCGAATTCACTGTCAATCCACTGACATGCTCGGCAGCGCCTGCCAGCACGCTGGCAAGTTCATGGCGTCCGCTGCGCTGTGCAACGACTGCTCCCTGCAACGCTGCTGTTGCGGCCGATGGGCGGCCGGCATGAAAGCCGCTCAGACCTGTTGTCGGCCGCAACATTGGTACCGCCACCCAGGTTGCATCGAGGCGCGTAACACCGGACGAGGTCGCGGCCATTTCCAGGATGTGGGTTGCGCTGCGAGCACGCGAACGTGCCTGTGAAGCACGAATAATCAGACCGATTTCCTGCACGAGTGCGCCCCCCGACGTCCTGCGAGCCCCTGCTCGTACCATTCGTCGGATTTTGTGGCGTCAGTGTTCCAGTCGCGCCCGCATGCGCGTGATCAGCGACCGCCCACGCGATCCCGTTGACCCTGACGACCACCGCCGCGGTTTCCGCCGCCACGACGACCGCCACCATTGCCGCCGCCACCGCCGCGGTTTCCGCCACCGCCACCGCCGCCGCCACGATTGCCACCGCCATGACCACCACGTCCGCGACCGCCGGCACCTCGACCTCGCCCACGTCCTCGACCGCCCTGTCGGCGCATCGGGCGGTCGCGATCGAAGAACGTGAACACGGCCGGCACGATCACGAGCGTCAGCACCGTGGCCGTGATCAGCCCACCGATGACCACTGTTCCCAGCGACTTCGAGATGATTCCGCCTTCGCCGGAGACGCCAATTGAGAGTGGCATCAGTGCTGCGATCGTTGCCGTCGCGGTCATCAGCACCGGTCGAACGCGAAGCCGCGCCGCCTGCATCAACGAAGCGTCGCGCCGCATTCCTCGCCGCCGCAGATGCAGCGCAGTATCGACCAGCAGAATCGAGTTCGCGACCACGATACCGATCAGCAGCAGCTGACCGATCATGGCCGGCAGTCCCAGTGCCCGACCCGTGACCACGAGCGCAAGCAGGCTCCCGATCAGCGAGAACATCACCGGAGCGAGAATCGTCAGTGGCTGGCCGAGCGATCCGAACACCAGAACCAGGATCAGGTACACCAGAACGATTGCCGTCAGCATCGCAATCCCCAGATCCTTGAACATGTCGTTGATGAACTCGGCATCGCCCTCGTAGATCACCGATGCCTTGCCCAGCTTGCCCTGCTTGTCGAGCTTGGCTATTCCGTCCTGGATCTCCGTGATCGAGGTTCGGGTGTCCTCGCCAAGCAGCTTCGCAGTCACCAGCGCCGTGTAGTTGCCGTCGGCGTTTCGAACGACCAGCGCCGGCGTGTTCTCACGTCGAACTGAGGCAACATCACCAAGCGTCACCGGCGGCGCAGCATCGGCTCGTGCGGATGGGAGTGGCGCTGCCGAGAGCTCGGTCGGGGCGCCAGCTGGCATCGACGTAGCCGTGCCTGGCCCGCCGAAGGCCGCACCGGTTGCAAGCGGTACCCGCTTCAATGCATCCGCATTTGCGAGCAGCGACGATGGAGCTCGAACGACGATGGGGGTCGTGCCGTCAACTTCGCCGGCCGGGACCGTTGCACCAAGTGCTGCGATCGTACCGGTCACCGCCGCGGGGGGGACGGCCACGCCGGGGCGAACGCTGACGGTGACCTGCGGCTGCAGGTCCGCAGCGTCGGTACCCACTTCCACGGCATCCTTGCGCTTCTCGATCATTGCGACGATTGCGCCGGTGGCCTTGATCAGATCCTCGCGCTTTTCGGCCTCAACCGTTGCCTGGAAGCTGCCTGACGGCGGACCGTTCTCAACCTGGCGAACCTTGAAGGCGCCGTTGGGATACAGCTCGGATCCCTCCTTGCGGATTGATGTCACCAGCTTCTGCGCGTCAACGTCCTCGTCAACAGAGAAGAAGAAGGTGGCTGCCGCCAGGCTCTGGGCCGGATCGCCAAAGTCCAGCGCAGCGCCACCAAATCCGACCTGATAGTCCTTGAGCCCCTTCTGATCGCGGATCAGCTTGTCCAGCGGCTTGAGCAGGCGCTCCGCCTTTTCGGGATCGGTTCCCGGCGGCAGCGACACCGTTCCAAACAGCTGTGGTGCGCCGGTATCGGGAAGGAACTGCACGGGCACGGTTCCCGCCCCGACCAGAACAATTGCTGCTGCAAACACGGCAACGGCACTTCCCAGCGTGATCCAGCGATGGCGCAGGCCGAAGCGTGTTGCGGGCGTGACCCACGTCGTCAGTCGTCCCTCCTCAATCTTCTCTTCATCGCTGTCTTCGTCCGATCCGGTTCTGCCATCTGCATGCGAGATCTGCTTGGGCAGGAACAGATTGCAGAGCACTGGAACGATCGTCACTGCCACCAGCAGCGAAGCCAGCAGTGCGCAGGCCACGATGATCGAGAACGAGAAGAAGATCTCTGCGATGAATCCGCTGACGAGCCCCAACGGCAGGAACACCGCGGCAGTTGCCAGTGTCGACGCGGCAATCGCTCGACCGACCTCAGAAGTTCCGTTGAGCACGGCCTGTCGGCGGCGCTCTCCGCGCTCAAGGTGTCTGTACGCGTTCTCAAGCACAACGATGCTGTCGTCGATCACGCGGCCGATCGCAATTGTCAGTCCAGCCAGGGTGATGATGTTCAGCGTCAGGCCAAGTGCCCACGCGGCGAGCATTCCGAAGACGAGGCTCGTTGGAATTGACACGGCTGCAACGAGAGTTGCCGTGCCGCTGCGCAAGAACAGGAAGATGACAAATACTGCAAACAGTGCGCCAAGGCCGGCCTCGATGAGCAGGCCCTTGATCGATGCGCGAACCTCTGAGGCGTTCTCATAGATCGTCACGACGTTGGCCTTGCCGATGTCCTTGCGAACGTCATCGAGCACCTCGTCTGCGGAGTCGACGACCTCGACCTCGTTGGCGTCCGGCGATCGGAAGATCGACAAAGCAAGAGCCGAGCGCCCGTTGGCACGGGCGAACCCGTCGTCACCTCCGCCGGTTGTTCGAATGGATGCAATCGAGGCGAGCGGAGCACCATTCACTCGCACTCGTCCGACCTCTTCCTTGGAGGTCAGGCCCGGACCGGCGACAACAATTGGTACACGAGTTCCCTTGTCGCTCGTCAGGCCGGCGGTCTGATTTGTCTGGGCTCCCTTGACCGCTTCGGCAACGGCTGTGGGTGTTGCTCCCGCGGCAATCGCCGTCGGCTTCAGTTCGATCTCAATGCGGGGAATGCTGCCACCTGAAATCTCGACCTTGCCGACGCCCTTCACATTCTCAAGATCCTTCTTCCACTCCACGGCCTTGCTGCTGAGTTCGCCAATCGACATGTCCTTCGGCGCAACCAGTGACGCGGTCAGCACTGCCTGGTCTGCAAAGCCGCCCATGAATTCGACGGGGCCTGCCTGCTCGGGCAGTCCGGCCCGCTCGAGTTCCCGGCGGAGCGCGTCCTGCGATTCCTCGGTATCAGTGCCGAATTCAAGTTGGGCGTACAGCCGCGCGTTCCCCTCGCGGGCCACGGTCGTGATGTTCTTGCGGCGCGCTCCCGGCAGAGCTGCTGCTGCGCGTGCCATGGGCGCTGCGACGTCACGATCAACCGTTCCGGCGTCCAGTCCAGGTGCGGGGACTGTCGCAATCAGAAACGGAAAGTCCATGTCTGGAAACAACTGCTGCCGGAGCTGCGTTGCACCAAAGATCCCTGCGAGCAGGATGACGATCGTGCCGAGAATGACAACGGAGGTGCGGTCGAGGCACCAGCGTACGAGGCTTCGCATGGGGAGTGCTCCTTCTGATTCATCCGCGATCTGCACGTCGCATGCAGCCGGGGGCGCGACACCCTACCGGCGCACCGCGCGCGAGGCACCACTTGTATGGGCCCCGTTGTCGTCTGTTCGACAAAAGCCTGCGTCAACCTGTATCTGGATCCACCGAACGGTGCCGGTGTCTCGCGGCGGTACACTTTCGCGTATGAGCACTCCCGGATCTCCCATTCCTGACGAGGTCGCTGTGCCTGCCGGTACCGTCGAGCCCCGACTGAACGTGACGGCAGCGCAGGCGCGCGAGCACGGTGCGAGTCTGTTCGTACAAGGCAAAGGACTGTCGCCGCAGCAGTGGTGGGAAGTGCTGGCACCACCCGCGGATTTGGCCGAACGATGCGGGGCCCTCTTTCCTCACGACGATCTTCTCTCCGTTGATGAGCTGGCCACCGTCGTCCGGGCAATTCATCAGGACGAATCGATGTGGCGGCCCCTCGTCGTGACCGACCCCGAGCGGCGGCGCTATCGCCTGCTGTACGAAGATGATCGCGTTGATATCTGGGTGCTCAGCTGGATGCCCGGACAGGGCACAGGCTTTCACGATCATGGTGTATCGGGCGTTGCGCTGTGCAGCTGCGAGGGAACCGTGGTCGAGCGCCAGATGGTGCTGCCACAGGGTTCCTCGACCGTGCATATGACGCCCGGAACCGTGCGAACTGGTCCAGCTGGATACATTCACTCCGTGGCGTTCAGCGAGGCCCCGGCCCCCGGCGTGCCAACCGTGACGCTGCATGCGTACTCGCCTCCGCTGCTTGAAGTCGGTCAGTACCGCGCCGATGACGACGGTGTGCTGTGGCGCGAGATCGTGCACGGTCGACAGGAGCTGGTGGACCACTCCATCGGCGACATCGATCCCTCTCGCGCAGATCGTCCCTGATCCACGGAGAAATTACGGTTGAGGTCGGTGGCGATCCTGCCGATGTGCACCCCGCACTCGAGCCACGCGTGAGGAGTTGCAGGGGTATGGCCGGAGTTGAGCTCATTCGGGTCGCAATCGTTGGTGATCAGGGCGTGCAGGACGAGCTGTTGGCACTGCTTGAGGGGTACGAGGCCGTTCTCGACGCCTCGTTCATCTCAGTAGAGTCGATGTCTCTGGGGGCGATTG
>CAYNNW010000102.1:0-7051 GCA_964398435.1 uncultured Gaiellales bacterium
CATGGCACCGGCCGCTTCACGCCGGACGAGGACGTGATCAACCAGGTGTTCCGGTTTGATCGGGACGCGTACCCGTGGTTCACACGAACCGCTCAGACGGGGCCGCTTGTCCGGGAGGTCCGCTGGCGCCTGGTGGCACTCGGATATCTGTCGCCAATGTACCGCTCACAGCCCGGATGGGATGAACCGCTGATCCGGGCGTTGGCGCGATATCAACGAGCTCGGGGAATTCCGCCGCTGGCGACAGTTGGACCGCTGACCAGATCGTCGCTGGACCGTGATCTACGGTTGATTACTGCCTGAGCCGTTCACACACCGGATCAGTTGGCTGTCTTGAGAACGAGCGCGGCTGCAGAGGCAACAGGGACGAGGCTCGGAGGCAGTGACGCACCGGATCCTGTCTGACCCGCAGCGGTCCGCCAGCTGAAGCTGGTCTCACCGGTATGCGAGTCGCGGCGCGCAATTGAGGCGACACCGCCACTGAGATTCAAGGTTCCCAACAGCGAATCGGCTGCAGCCAGCAGTGCCGGTGATGGTGCAGTCACGGTTCGCTCGCGGAAGCTTGCCGTGTCGTCGCGACCGTGGATGGGTGGAAGTTCCGTGGCAAATGTGATCTTTTCCGGGCGACTATCACGGCCATAGGCGATTCGGAACGACTGCGAGGCAGTTCCGCGCAGTCCTGAGATTTCGTGACGATAGTTGAATGCGATTGCGGCCATGGGGGCGCTCCTTCAGCGTTTGGTCGGTTGCGGATCAACGGGGATATCCGCGGCAGTCGTATGCCGACACACCTACCGTCCTCAAGTGCACCCCCCACAGCAACGCTGCTTTTCGAATTGCGGCCAGCCCCGGCCGGCCGAGCGGCCGCACCGGGATTCGCGTGGAAATGCAGGCAATCCTTCAGATGTGCCGCGGTTGTGCCGATACCTCGACTGTGTTTTCACGCGCGCGAAGAGCTGTGCATGCCCGAATCTGTGCAGGGGTGATGGCCTGCTGCCTGCTGGTGCTGCTTCCTGCCACGTCATCAGGTGCAGTGACCGGCCTGCTCGACACCAAGCGTTCCATGTGGGCTACTGACGGAACGGTCACAGCGATGGCTCGAAGCGGCGACACGCTATACGTTGGCGGATCGTTCAGCCGAATTTCACCGTCTACCGGCGGTGCTGCGATGGTGCAGAACGGCGGTCTCGATGTCACGTCCGACATCCCGGCCGTCACAGGCACGGTACTCGACAGTACCAGCGACGGACTGGGCGGCTGGTACCTCGCCGGCTCACTGACGCGTGCGGGCGGCGTTCCGGTCGACAACGTTGTCCACGTACTGTCCGACGGTAGTGTCGATGCGTCATTCGTGCCGGACTTTGACGGAGCCGTGTGGAGTATCGAGCTGATTGGCAGCACCCTCTACGCAGGCGGCATGTTCACCGAAGTAGACGGCTCGTCACGAAACTTCATCGCATCGCTCGACGCCTCGACGGGGACACCCACGGCCTGGGCGCCCGATGCCGACGGCTGGGTGGTCGATCTTGAGGAAGGCGCAGCCGGCGAGGTGTATGCCGCGGGATTCTTCGCAAACATTGGTGGCGCAGCACGACAGGGTGTCGCAGCGATCGACACGACAACGGGCGGAGCAACAGCCTTCGACGCAGGCGCTGACGGCACCGTCTGGGACGTAACGAAGTCGGGCGGAACGCTGTACGTTGCCGGAGAGTTCGACAACATCGGTGGTGCGGCGCGTGGCAAGGTTGCCGCGCTCGACACATCCACTGCAGTGGCGACGGCGTGGGATCCGAGTGCAGACGGTACGGTTTTCGCAGTCACACTGTTGGGTGGTTCGGCATACCTCGGGGGCGACTTCGGCAATGTTGGTGGTGCTGCCCGTAATCGCATCGCGGAGATCGACCTGGGCACCGGCACTGCTACCGCCTGGGACCCAAATGCCAACGCAACCATACGGACGATTGCAGTTGACTCGGGAATGATCTATGCCGGAGGCGATTTCGTCACCATCGGCGGCGCGTCGCGAACAGCCGTGGCTGAACTCGATCCATTTACTGGCGCGGCCACCTCGTGGAACCCCAACCCCGACGGCCAGGTGTTCGATCTCGAAGGTAACGGCACAAGTGTTCTGGCCAGCGGTACGTTCACTACGATTACGGGGGTCGCACGATCGAACCTGGCCGCGATTGACATCTCAACGGGAACCGCGACGTCGTTTGCTCCCGACCCGGACGGCTCGATCAATTCATTGATACTGGATGACGACACGCTGTACGTCGGTGGCTCGTTCACATCCATTGGAGGCTCGGCGCGCGACAACATCGCCGCGCTCGACACAACGGCAAACACCAACAATGCAACGACGTTCGATCCCGACGCCGACGGCCCGATCCAGACTCTGAATCTGCGCGGATCGACGTTGTACGTCGGAGGGACGTTCACCTCGATTGGCGGCGCTGGCCGCAACAACATCGCCGCGCTCGACACGAGCGCCGACACCAACAATGCAACAGCATTCGACCCTAATGCAGACAGCACTGTGCGCGCGATTGCCATCGAGAACAGCGGCAGCGGAACAGACACGGTCTGGGCCGGCGGCAGTTTCTCCACTATCGGCGGCGGAGCCCATGCGTTCCTTGCGGCGCTGGATGCATCCACAGGCAGCGATACCGCTGCCACGGTTGATACCGACGCCGATGTACACGCCCTCGTTCACGACGATGCATCGTCGACGCTGTATATCGGCGGAGCTTTCGGAACGGTCGACGGCGCATCGCGAGTCGGCGTTGCGGCCATCGACACGTCAACCGATGCTGTTACCAGCTTTGATCCTGCGGCCGACAGCACCGTGCGCTCACTGGAACTGCTTGGAACGAGTCTGTTCGTCGGCGGTTCTTTCTCAACTACCGGCGGCCAGTCACGCGCCTCACTTGCCGAGATCGACACTGCAACCGGTTCTGCGACCACTTGGGACCGGCAGCTGGAGTCCACCGCCTTCGCGATTGATGCCCAGCTTGACGCGGTCTTCGTCGGAGGCAACTACACAATGGTCGGAGCAGGATCCAACTTTGACCCGGCAATTGGGCTGGCTGGGTGGACCGTTCTTGAGACGGTTACGGATGTCATTGATGGAAGCTCCGGCAGCGATGAGGACCTCAGCGGTCTGGGTTCTTCTCTCTCAACGTCCTGGAACGGATCGGACCAACCAGAGATCGACCACTTCGAGTACTGCTTCGAGGACATCACGCCGGGCAGCTTCGATCCAGACCCCGCCAGTTTCACGTGCGACGGCACCCCCGACACGTACAGCGCAACTGGCGACAACACGACGGAAGAGGGCACCGCTTCAAGCCTGACTCTGGTCAGTGGCTCAACGTACGCTGCCTGTGTTCGCCCTGTTGCATCCGACGGAACGTCGGGACCTGTGGCCTGCAGTGACGGCGTGCTGCTCGACGGCGAGGCGCCCGACACGCCACTGCTGCTCGCACCAGATAACGCCGACATTCTCGACGGTGGCACCACACTGATCGCGCGGTATCGCGACCCAGCCCCCACGAATGACGGATCGGTCACGATTCAGCTGTGCCAGGACGTGAGCTGCAGCGAGTTGGTTGACACAAGCACAACAGAAGATCTCTCCAACTACGAATCGGCATCGTTGGACGTCGAGGAGCAGACGCCAGGGTGGTGGTACTGGCGTGCTCGAGCGATCGACAACGCCGGCAATGTCGGTAACTGGAGTTCGACCCGAAGATTCCTCGAACTTCCCGCCGGCACGTTCCGGGTGCGACGACTGACTGCACTGCCGCGAAATATCGTTACCAAGCGTCGCAGCCTGATGCGCTTTGCCGCAGTCAATTACGCCGTGGACTACTCGCTGACAGCAACGTTCAATGATCGAACCTTGCCGGTCAGTAGCAGCGGCTGGGTGAATCTGGCGGGCGCGGCGGAAGGGTTCGGCAAGCTGGTCGTCACCGCCACCGACGACGCGGGTCGCACAGCAATCTGGTCGCGCCGCATGCTCGTGGACCGTACCGGGCCGGTATTCGTCACTCGCTCGACTTCTTCCTCAGGCAACTCAGACATAGGACGCAGAGGCGTGAGCGGCTCGTGGACCGGTTCGTCGACCATCCGCACACACGTGACCATGCAATCCTCGTACCGGCTGCGAATCCGTGATTCGCTCAGCGGCACCAATCGCCACAGCGTCAAGGTGCGTGGCCTGTCGCTCGGACGGAACCGGGTTCGGGTCCGATTGAAGGACCGCGCAGGCAATCGATCCCGGCGAACAGTAATTGTCTATCGGCGAATCTCACTGTCGAAACCGGCAACCAACAGAGGCCTGAAGATGAAGCTTCCGGGCGGCGGATCGTTCCGACCAACGCAGGCGGTCATCGACAGCGTCTTCCGCTATCAGGGAGCGGGGAAGCTGTATCGAAAGCGCCCGGAATCCGTGGCACTTGCACGCGAAGTGGCCTGGCGTCTGCGCATGCTGGGATTCCTCTCCCCCGTCTACGCAACACCGGACTCGCTGAGCGTTCCGCTGATCCGGGCGGTGCAGCGCTATCAGAAGGCACGGGGAATTCCGCCGATTGGCACGATTGGTCCGAAGACGCGTGCATCGCTTGATCGGGACCTGGGCCGCATCCGCGCCTGAGCGGGCGCCCCTGCTCACGCAGGCAGCTGGCCCACCCTCTAGCCTTGCAGCGTGAACGACGACGAGACAACGCAGACCGAGGGCTCACGCAGGCGGCTGATGTTGAATACCTCGGCTCTGCGCGAACACCGCTACTTTCGACGACTGTTCCTCGCACAACTCGTGTCGCACATCGGCAGCCAGGTGACGCTCGTCGCAGTTCTGGTTCAGGTCTTTGAACTGACCAACTCACCGCTTGCCACCGGGGCAGTCGGGGCAGCCCAGGCGATTCCAATCGTCCTCTTTGGCATGTGGGGTGGTGCCGTCGCGGATGCGTACGACCGACGTCGCGTGCTCGTCGTGGCGCAGATTGCGCTGACGGCTGTTGCATGCTGTCTTGCGCTGCTGGCGACGTTGGACAGTCCATGGCTTCCCGCCATCTACATCCTGGCAGCAGTCGGGGCAGCTCTCTCTGCAATCGACGGAGCGACCCGTACTGCCGTCGTGCCGATGGTCGTCGACCACGGAACCCTGCGCAGCGCGGTGCAGCTCCGCGAGGTGCTGATCCAGTCGGGTCGCGTCGTCGGTCCGCTGCTGGCAGGCGGACTGATCGCAACGACGGGGCTGGCCAGCGCATACGCCCTTGATGCGGCAACGTTCGTCGTGGCACTGATCCTGCTTGCTGCCCTTCCACCACTCGCGCCGACTGAGGCCCGCAGCGCCGGCTGGTCATCGATTCGCGAGGCACTCCAGTTCATCCGGAAAACGCGCGTGCTTGCGTCCACATTCATTGCCGACCTGATCGCCATGATTCTGGGGATGCCTCGGGCGGTGTTTCCCGCACTTGCCGTCGTGGTGTTCGACGCGGGCGCGCGCGAGGCGTCATGGCTGTTTGCCGCTCCGGCAGCCGGTGCAATGATCGGTCTGCTGTTCATCGGCATCACCGACCGGGTTCGGCGGGAGGGGCTGGCGGTGCTGCTGAGCGTGTCGCTGTGGGGTGCAAGCATTGCCGCCGCCGCGCTCAGTCCATCGATCGCCCTGGCGCTTGTCGCGCTGGCAGTTGCCGGGTGGGCGGACATGCTGAGCGCTGTATTTCGCCAGACGATTCTGCTGACCGTGACCCCGGACAATCTCCGTGGACGAATGGGTGCGGCGCACACGATCGTCGTCACCGGTGGCCCGCCGCTGGGCGATATCGAAGCCGGTGTTGCGGCCAGTGTGCTCGGTGTTCGCGCGTCCGTCGCAGCCGGCGGCATCGCCTGTATTGCCGGCATGGGCCTGCTGGCCGCGTGGTGCCCGCAATTTGCCCGGTGGACTGATCCGGCACGGGGGCGCCCCGCACGCTAGCGGCTGGATCGCAGCGCTGACGGTTCAGCCAACTTCGTTGCTGGACATACAGGTCGCATGGAACCTACGTCGCTGCTGTTCGTCTGCCTGGGCAATATTTGCCGCTCGCCAATGGCTGAAGCTGTCTGCGCGCACATGGTCGCTGAGCGGGGGCTCACGGGCAGCGTGGTCGTGGCGTCGGCAGGCACCGGCGACTGGCATATCGGTTCCGCCCCCCACCCATCGACCCGGGCCGAGTTGTCACGCAACGGCATCGAAGTTCCCGATGGGTCAGTTGCGCGACAGGTCACCCGCGACGATCTGGAATCGTACGACCTGATTCTGGCGATGGATGAGCAGAATCTTGCTGACCTGCGGGACCTCGCCCAGCGCGCCGGCAGCGAGAGTGACCACATCTCACTCCTGCTCGAACATGCACCGTCGACAGAGGTGCGATCGATCCGCAGCGTGCCGGATCCGTACTACGTTGGCGGCTATGACGAGGTCTTCCGCCTCGTGTCGAGCGGCTGCACGGGAGTGCTGGACAACCTGTGACGCGTCGGTCACTACGGGTACCGTTATCCGTTGGTATACAAAACCGGACTATTAATCACTAATTGGCAACAATCTGCCATGGGCGACACTACCCTTCACGTTCACCGTCACCACACCAGGTGACAACAACGCACGGAGGCGACCATGAACACGACCACGGCCATCACCCCGACCGGTTACAAGCCGCCGGTCTTCTCGTCCGACGAACCGACCACTCACCCAGGCATGATCTATCCCCGCGGCGGAGTACACATGTTCGACCAGGACCACGATATTCGCACCCGCTGGGACGTTGGCCACTCACTGACACGCGTGTTCGCCGACTATGCGCCCGCGCACACGTTCGCCACGCTCGGCGACGCCATAAAGGCGGCAACCATTCTCAGCGCCGGCGAAAAGCCGGGGGTTGTCGTGCTGAAGGAACGTGCCGGTTATGCGGTGCTCGGCGCCGTTGTGTCGTCGGACATAGACATCACGTTTACGCCCGACGGCAAGCCACCAATCGCCGCGACCGAACCGACTCTGAAGCCGCTG
>CAYNNW010000103.1:0-7043 GCA_964398435.1 uncultured Gaiellales bacterium
GGCGATTTCGGCTGCGAGTCCTGCCCCGGTCATGGTTGCCGTGAAGTAGATGTGGTTCATCACAATCTCAGGGCGGTAGTTGGACGGTCGGCCCGCCGTCAGCAGGTCACCAACGGCAACATCAGCAATGGTTCCGTGGAAGAACGGGCCGTCATCAAATGGTGTCACGTCGTATACCTCGATCTGGCTGTCTGGGGCTGGAGCGAAGAGAATCCGTTCGTGACTTCTGCTACCCGCTGAGCGTGCGTGTGTCACCAAATGGGGGGCGGAACGGGTCGTTATCGGGGGCGGTCAGGTCCCGCGCGCATTTCGATCGCCTGGGCAGAGGCGACAGCTGGTACCGTCGGTGGTGCGCCGCAATCACCAACGAAGGATCCACAATGTCTATCGTAGGAGCCGCGGCAGCTTCCGCTCCCTCCACAAACTGGATGGGGAAGCCGCTCGTAGAGATATCGCGGTCGCATGATCTCGGAACATCTGGCTGGGGTCCGTTCACAGAGCAGCACATCGTTTCTCGAACGCATGTTGGTCGGCTGGTCAAGCCCATCGAGGTGGGTGCGTCGTACGAAGACGCGCTGAATGCCGCTCGCGAGATCTCGCTGCGTGAGACCGCCGGTCACAATCGTCAGCGGGTCGGAATGGGTGGATACCCCGCCGCAGCCGTAGTGGTGCAGGATGCACGAACGGGCGCATACCACGCTGGCATCCTGATTGGCGAGAGTAACGAGTACGTCGATACGAGTCCGCTCGTTCTGCTCCCTATAGCCGGTACACGGCCGAACAAGCAGAATATCTTCACAATGACCGCGACCCCGTTGAGCGGTGACCTCAAGGCAGTGGTTGGTCCCGCTGACATGATCGAGTTCGTCGCCGGCAAGCCAGTCGTGCAAACGAAATCCTTGTCGGTGAAGGCGTTCTAGGCGAGCCAAGCCTCATCTGCGTGCATCGCTAGGATCGGCGCATGCGACTCGCCATCCGAATGATGCTCAGTCACGTTGTCTTCGCTCACGCAGCATTGGGCATGACGATGCTGTGGAGCGGAATGAGGCTGGTGCTGGGTGTGGGCGGTGCCTGTGCCCAGGGTGGTGCGTACGAGATTGCCACGCCGTGCCCGGATGGAGTGGTGGCGATGGTGCCGCTGGGCATCCTTGGCAGCATCGTGGCGTTGGGTATCTACTTGATTGTTACGCCCGGTCCGCGAGGCGTGGTCGCTCTGGCCTGGCCGGCGCTGTTCGTCTCCCTGGGATACAACTTCCTTGAGTTCGCATTCGACCCGCCCGCCCCTGCGCATGCCCCCGTGTGGGGGTGGCTGATTCCCGGCGTCGTCTTCGTTGTGATGGGTCTTGGGCCGCTGATGCTGTTCGTCAGTCGCGACACACTCAGGGCAGCCTTTCGAGTTGGTGAGGTGCCACCGTCAAGCGTGGGCGGTGAGTCGCATAGTGATCGTGAAAGTCAGGCAGATCTGCAGCGGCAGCGGCTTGACGCCCGCAGGCGTATCCAGGAGCTGGAGGAACTGCGGGACCAGGGGCAACTGACGTTTGAGGAGTTCGTGGCGGCGCGGAATGCGGTGCCGTCGCCCGCGCCTGTGCCCGTGTCGCAGCCCACTGACGGGCGGCTGACGCCGCAGGCACACCGGTGGTTCCTCGCACTCCATCTGATATCTGGCGCTGCGGGGATTACAGTCGCTGTCGCGCTGGCTGACTCGATGGTCGCGGGCTAGCGGTTCCAGTCGTCGACAGGATCCTGCGGAGCCTGGTTCGCCTCGCGCAGATCGCGAGTCGCGTCGCGCCATACCTCGGTTGCGCGATCCTCAAGTGTGTCTGGAATTGACTTGCCGCCGAAGTAGTCGAGGAAGCCATTTGTACTGCGACGCTCGTTGCTCACCTCGACCACGTAGCCATCCTGCTCCAGTTCGCGGACGGCCGCATCGACCCGATCATCGACGCCGTCACGCTCAGCCTGTGCGGTGATGCGCTGGCGAATCTCGTCGTGCGCATCCTGGGAACCTCCCCCGAAGATCAAGCCAAGCACGCCACCCATCACGATGCCGGTCATGCCCATGAATGCCATCGCCCCGAGCGGCGATGCGTTATCACCAAATATCGCGATGGCTGAGGAAAGAACGCCTGCCACACCACCGATCAGTGCACCGTTCTTCAGGCCATTGTGAGTGCTGGCACTCTGCGCTCGATCCACGTTGCGGGTGACGACATCGTCGACTGTTGCAACCCCAGCATCGTCGACTGTCCACGTTCGAATGCCATCAATTTCGCGCTCCGCAACAGTCCAGTCAGGAGCGCCGGAGTCTGGATTGGCACGATAGGCATCCCGCCACTCGTCACGGGCGTCCCCGACAATGGAGTCGACGATCGGACCGCTCGACGTTGGCGATTCGCCCGTCGGCGGAGCTGCATACGACAGGTTTATTCGTGCAGTGGAATTCGTGCCAATGGCAGACATGGTTCGTGGCTCCCCGTTCTCGTGCCATGGCGCCGCATTTCCCGTGTGGCGACCCGATTTCCGCCCAGCGTCATGGCTTCCCACCCTGTGTGTCGAGTTCAGCAGCGGCACCGTTCCACCGCGGCGACCTGGGTCACGTGTCGTCAGCTGGGAAAGCGTGATCGAAGGCTGCGGGCATCACGATCTGCGCCCACGGGGCTGTAGGCAGATTCGCGACCTCGTCGTGGGTGATGTACCGCACGTCGGTGACCTCGTCGTTGTCGACGCGGGGGGCGCCGCTCGCAATCGAGCAGCGATACGCGGCCATCACGTATGCGCCCTGATCACCATTGGGGTACGTCACGCGGAACTCGGGGCCGCCATATACCCCCTGCAGCGCATCAACTCGAATGTCGACCCCGATCTCTTCCCGCGTCTCGCGAATCACCGCCTGCTCTGGTGTTTCGTCGAGCTCGATCCGTCCGCCAGGAAGGCCCCAACGCTCGTCCGCGTGCCCGCCCAGCCGCACGACCAGCAGCCGCCCGCGAGCATCATGAATCAATGCGACAGCCGCAGGAATCATGATCAGTCGACTGCCCACGACCTTGCGCAGTTCGGTGAGGTACGACGCTTGTGTCATCTGGCCAGTCTAGACGGGAAGGTGATTGCGCTTGATTCCGACGGGCCGGCCATCGGGACCGCAGAAGTCGGTGAGGATTTGACTCCGAGTCGTCCACTTCTCACATTGTGACCACGTCTGATCGACCTGGAGTGTCCAGGATTCATACTCGGTACTCCCGCGAACAATCGTCAGGACCGGTCGGTTGTTCTGGTTGATCCCACATACTGCACGCTCCTGTCGCTTGGAATAGCGTCGGGGAATCGGAATTCTGGCTGTTGTACCGCCAAGGTCTTTGATGATGAATTGGGTGTCGCGAGCAGACGATCCCATGATCAACCTGTCTCCCAGCCCAAACGAGTCACAGGTGTCAAAGATGAGGAATTCCTCCGGAGCATAATCGGATTTGGCCCCGTCCAGGCGAAGAGGAGCGTCAACACCGAGGCACGTATCTTGGGCATACCAGAACCACGCAAATGCGTGCGCTGCACAGATGCCCACATTATCGGCCCTGAAATTCAGAACCTTTGATCCAAGAACACTTCCATTGTTGGGCTCAATAACTGAGATTGTGTTGCGTGTGCGCCTCCAGCTTCCCGACGGTGAAGTGTCATGGACGTAGCCTGTTGAAACTACGCAATGCTCTCCATCAAAGCTTGTTGCGACGATAGCCTCAGCGGGGAGCAAGGCGCGGTCGAGTGCCCGAAGTCCGGTAATGCCGTTATGAGTGACTTGGGCAAGCCAGACTTCGCGACCGTTTGTCACGGCGACATGACCACACGTACCGTGCGCCCGCCAACTGTCGTATCGAGACACGGTGTAGTCATTCCCAGCGCCGGCGTGACGCAACCTCATGATTGTACGTCAGCTCTGAGGCATGCATGGACGGAGCAATCGATTGCCGTGCGCCAATGCGGCAGGTAGGCTGACGCTGGGCACGTGCCTAGGAGTTGCATATGTATCGAGCGGTGATCAGTGGAATCGTCGCAGTCGCGGTGCTGTTGGGCGGCTGTGGCTCGGCGAAGCAGGAGCAGAGCGGTGCGACCGGCAGTAGGCGCCCCCAGCTGGCCGTCTCGGCAGCATCATCGCTCCACGACGTGATGCCTCGCGTGGACGAGCGACCCGCATACCAATTTGCGGCGTCGAACACGCTGGCCACCCAGATCGCCGCGGGGGCACAGGTCGACGTCTTTGCTGCTGCGGATCTGAGGCTTCAACAACAGCTGTACGACAAGGGGCTCGTCGAGCGTCCGGTTCCGTTTGCGCAGACGCGAGTCGTGCTGATCGTGCCCCGTTCCTCCAGCATCCGTTCGCTGGGGGAACTTGCAGCGGACGACAGCCAGAGCATCATCATCGCGCGCCCAGGCGTACCGCTGGGCGACTACACGACCACGGTGCTGAAGGCGCTGGGGCGCGGCGACGTTGGGGCACGTGCGCGCAGCCTCGAGCCCGATGCGCGCTCGGTTGCTGAGAAGGTGGCGCTGGGGGAGGCCGATGCTGGATTTGTCTATGCCACAGACGCGCGGGCAGTCCGTACCAAGGTTCGAGTGATTCAGCTGCCGCCAACCGCGGTGAACCGGGCCACATACGCCGTATCGATCGTGCGATCGTCGGAGCGCAAGCGCGAGGCTCGAGCGTTCATCGATCGACTTGTGTCTTCGAGTGGGCAGAAGGAGCTGGTGCGCGCTGGATTTGACCTGCCGTCGGGTTAGCAGCCCGCCAGCTATACTTATGCAATGCCTAAGCAGATGATCAGCGCCCGCGAGGCCGCCCGCATTCTTGGAATCAGCCTCGATACGCTTCGTCGTTGGGATGCAAGCGGAAAAATTGCGACTGAGCGCGATGCCGGCAATCGGCGCATGGTGCCGGAATCCGAGGTCAGGCGATTGACCGCCATGCGAACGGAGCGTGCCGAGCGGCGCAGCAGCAGTGCCCGCAATCGTCTTGCATGCACGGTTACGAATGTCGAGGTCGATGGCTTTCTTGCGCGTATTGAGATGGAGACGCTGGAACCGGCACGGCTGGTTGCCGTGATCACCAGGGAATCTGCCGAGGAGCTGGGCCTCGCCGTCGGATCGCCAGCAACGGCCGTCGTCAAGGCAACATCGATGATGGTGGAGGAGCGGCAGCGGTGAGAACCGTCTACCGGGCGGCGGGGCTGGCGCTCATCTGCATATCGGTCGCCTTCGTCGTGCTGCCGTTGCTTGCGATAGTCATGCGCACGTCCCCAGGCATGGTGTCCAGCGAAATTGGTCGCCCCGAGGTAGCGTCGGCCCTTCGGGTGAGCATCGTAACGACGCTCGTTGCACATCTTGTCGTGCTCATCGTCGGCACCCCAACCGCCTGGGTGCTCGCGCGCACACAATTTGTCGGACGCGGGCTTGTCATCGGCATTCTTGAGCTGCCGATGGTGCTGCCGCCAGCGGTTGCCGGAATTGGTCTGTTGGCTGCATTCGGGCGAGCCGGGCTTCTGGGAGACTGGCTGTTGGCGCGTGGTATAACGATTCCGTTTACGGCCGCCGCAGTCGTACTCGCGTCAATCTTTGTCTCGGCCCCGTTCTACCTTCGGCAGGCAGTGGCTGCATTCGAGGCCGTCGATGAGCAGCTGATTGAGGCGTCGCGCACGCTGGGACGGTCGCCGTTTCGATCATGCCTGTCCGTCGCAATTCCACTTGCAATGCCCGGCCTCGAAGCCGGATCTGCACTGGCATTGGCACGTGGATTTGGGGAATTTGGCGCGACAATCATGTTTGCCGGCAGCCTCCCGGGCACGACACAGACGCTGCCGCTGGCCGTCTATGCGCTGCTCGACACCGATATGGACGCAGCGCTCGCCGCCAGCGTGCTGCTCATCTTCATCGGTGGGACCGTTCTGATCGCCAACAAGGTGGTGTCCTCGTGGACGACCTCGCGGCTGACCTGACCGTTCCGACACGCGAATTTGAGGTTGAGGTGACACTGCGCGCGCGCAGTGGAAGCCCCATGGCAATTGTAGGGCCCTCGGGTTCCGGCAAGACCACGACGCTGCGCGCCATTGCAGGGCTCGCGTCGCCACGGCGAGGACGAATCCAGCTCGGCGACCGCGTGGTATTCGATGAGCTCACGCGAATCAATCTGCCCCCTGAGCGGCGTGGCATCGGGGTGGTGTTTCAGGAGTACGCACTTTTTCCGCACCTGACCGTCAGGCAGAACGTCGCATTTGGCAGACCACGTCGTGATCGCGACGTTGCCGGCATCCTGGAATCACTGGGAGTCGCTCACCTTGCGAACCAGCGACCGTCACAGCTCTCGGGCGGTGAGCGGCAGCGCGTGGCGATCGCGCGCGCCATTGCGTCCAACCCCCGGCTGCTGCTGCTCGATGAACCCACCGCCGCGCTCGACGTTCATACCCGTGACGAGATCATTGGTTTATTGGCAGTGACGTTGCGTCAGCTGAACATCCCGGCGATCACGGTGTCGCATTCGTTCGAGCAGGCCGCGGTGCTCGCAGACGACATCCTCGTGATCGAGCAGGGACAGGTGGTGCAGTCGGGAACCGCTGCAGAGCTGCTGGCGTCGCCCACAAGCCCCTTCGTTGCCCGGCTCACAGGAATGAACGTACTGGGCGGAATGGCATCGCGCGACCCGGAGCACGACCTGACTGTCGTGACAACGGACCGTGACCATCTGCTTCGCTCAAGTCAGCTGGTCAACACGACGGTCCCCGTGAGCGTCTTGATCCCTCCAGCGGACATTGCACTGGATACTCGTCGACCGAGCGGCTCGATGCTCAACGTCATTGAAGGGCAGATCAGGTCCATCGTGCCACTGGGCAACCTCGTTCGAGTGCAGATTGAGGATCTGGTGGTTGAGGTGACAGCCTCATCAAGCAAGCGACTTGATCTGCGGGTTGGCAGCACGGTATTTGCGTCGTTCAAGGCGACCAGCACTCGGCTGTTGCTGCAACCCGCTGGCGAATCTCATCCCGGATCCTGATGACGTCCTC
>CAYNNW010000104.1:0-6316 GCA_964398435.1 uncultured Gaiellales bacterium
CCATCAGCGCCGCATCCACGGCGGTGAGCACGCGGTAGGTGTCTTCGGAGAAGTCCTGGTGGCCGGGGGTGTCGAGCAGGTTGATGACGCAGTCGCGGTATTCCATCTGCATCACCGACGATGCCACCGAGATGCCGCGCTGCTTCTCGATCTCCATCCAGTCCGACGTGGCATGGCGCGAGGCCTTGCGCGCCTTCACCGAGCCGGCGATCTGGATCGCGCCGGAGAACAGCAGCAGTTTCTCCGTCAGCGTGGTCTTGCCGGCGTCGGGGTGGGAGATGATGGCGAAGGTGCGGCGGCGCCGCACTTGCGGAGTGAGATCGGACATGGGGCCGCGATTATCCCCGCTGGGCCCCCAGCGGGGTGAGCGGGACGTCAGCCTCATCAATATCCACGAGCCGGCAGTTGTCGCCGGGGGAGTTCTTCAAATGACCAAGCGCATTGGCGCGGCGGACGCGGCCAGGATTCTGTGTGCGGATGCACCCAAGGTGATTGCCGCAATCAACGCTTTCACGTCGCAAACCTTCAGGACGCGCGGCGGGCGCCTTGGTAGCGGCATGGGTAGCTTGCTGGAAGCCTTGTGGGTCTACCACATGAACAATGCCCTGATGAACGAGGGCGGGCCGGCGCGGGACTGCGAGCTCGCTTGGCTGCAGGATCACGAGCCAGCCGATTTCGCCTGTCTACTCAGAGGGGCCGAGTGGGAGCCGGAACGACGGCATGGAGAGCTGTTCCGCATCGAAGCGAAGTCCATGAACATCGGCGTGGACGAAGCCAAGGGGCACTTCACCAACCTTGCCAAGGAGACGGCGGAGCACGACCAGTTGCTCGTGCTCATCTGGTCGTGGGAAGAGCTGGAGGACAAGTACTCATGGCCGAAGATCCACGACTACTTTCTCGGCCCCTCGCTGCCCATCATCAGGGCGCGCGATGCGCTTCATATCGCGCGTGGCGGTTCGTTCGTCGTAAGCGTCCGGCCATCCCGTCTTGACGCCGTATTCAGTCGGAGTCCAGCACTTGGATGATGGGGCAGCCCCCTGTCGATGAGCCCCTTTGGCATTTGCGCAGCAGCCCCGCCAGTGCGCTGCGCATCGCCTCAAGGTCCGCCAGCTTTTGATCGATCACGCGCAGCTTGTGCGCGGCCAGCTCTTGGGTTTCAGCGCAGGCGCTAGCCTCTTCCAAGGTCAGCAGGCTGCCGACCTCTTCGAGTGTGAAGCCCAGCACCTGTGCACGCTTGATGAAGCGCACCCGCCTGGCGTCGTTCGGCGAATAGCGCCGCTGGCCGCCGGCAGGCCTGACCGGCTCCGTCAACAGGCCGCGCCGCTGGTAATAGCGGATCGTCTCCACGTTCACGCCCGCTGCCGTAGCCAGCTTCCCAATCGTCAGTTCATTCGACATGGCGGCCCCTTGACTCCGTACCGTGGTACGGACTCTAGACTCTCGCAAACAGCTCACTCACGGCGGTCCATGGTCAGCTTCAAGGTCAATCGCTCGCTCCTGGCGGGCACGCTCGCAGCCATCGGTGCGTCGGTGTGCTGCGTTGGCCCGTTGGCGCTGCTCATGCTGGGCATCAGTGGCGCCTGGATCGCGCACCTGAGCGCATTCGAGCCCTTCCGGCCTTGGTTCGTCGCAGCGACGCTGCTGTTCCTGGGCTTGGCCTTCCGCAAGCTTTACCTGCAAGCGCAGGTGTGTGAGCCCGGGGCTTCGTGCGCTGACCCCGCCGTGCTTCGGCGGCAGCGCTTGGTGTTCTGGCTGGTCGCGTTCGCGCTCTTGGGCTTGTTGTCGGTGCCCTGGGTGGCGCCGTACTTTCTTTGAAGGAGTTGCCCATGCGCAGCTTGTTGATCCTGACCTTGGCCACTGTGGTATCCGTGGTGGCTCTTGCCGCCTCGTCCACGACGGCGGTGCTTGATGTGAAGAACATGAGCTGCGGGACGTGCCCGATCACGGTCAAGAAGTCCCTGGAGAAGGTCGCTGGGGTGACTGAAGTCCGAGTCGACTTCGCCAAGAAGACGGCCACCGTGGCATTCGATGCGAGCAAGACCAACGCCGCGTCCTTGGTCAAGGCGACCACGGACGCAGGATTCCCGGCGACGGTGCGCCAGCCATGACCGAGGCTGCGCAGCTGCAGTCGGCGCTGACCTGCCCCGAGTGCGGTCACATCAAGAACGAGCAAATGCCCACCAACGCCTGCCAGTTCTTCTACGAGTGCGAGCAGTGCAAGACCCTGCTGCGCCCAAAGGCCGGTGACTGCTGCGTGTTCTGCTCGTACGGCTCGGTCAAGTGCCCGCCGGTTCAGTTGCAGCGAGGATGCTCAGGCTGCGGTGCTTAGCGGCCGCCAACGATGCGGCAGCAGCTCCCCGATCCGGCTCGCCGGCTGCGTCGGTAGCCGGGCCAGCACGTCTTTGAGATAGCCGTACGGGTCATGCCCGTTGAGCTTGGCCGAGTGCACCAGGCTCATCACCGCAGCAGCCCGCTTGCCCGCACGCAGACTCCCGGCGAACAGCCAGTTCTGCCGACCCAGCGCGATCGGCCGGATGCGGTTCTCCACCCAGTTGTTGTCGATCGGCAGTTCGCCATCGTCGATGAAGCGCGTGAGCGCCGCCCAGCGCTTGAGGCTGTAGTCGATGGCGCGGGCAGTGGCCGATCCGTCCGGCACCTTCTGCCTTTGCTGGCGCAGCCACTGGTGCAGTGCATCGGCCACTTGGCGTGATCGCCGTCGTCGCGCTTCGAGCCGGCCTGCGTTGTCCAGGCTCGCGATCTCCCGCTCCACTGCGTACAGCTCACCGAAGAACTTCAGCGCCTGCTCGCCCACCGTGCTATGGTGGTTGGGCCAAAGGTCGTGGAACTTGCGCCGTGCATGCGCCATGCAGACGGCCTCGGTGACACCGAGGTCGAACAGCGCCTTGTAGCCGCTGAAGTCGTCGGTGACCAGGCTGCCTTGCCAGCCGGATTTGCTGGCTGTTCCGGGCAGGCCCAGGAAGTCGCGCACATGCTGCCCGCCGCGCGTCTCGGCGAAGTCGAACACCACCGCCTGCACGCTACTCGTCTGCGTGCTGCAGTAGCTCCACAGATAAGCGCGATGGGTCTTGCCGTGGCCGGGCTTGAGCATCGCCACCGGCGTCTCGTCGGCGTGCAGCACGCGTTGGCGCAAGAGCTCCTCGGCCAGCGCATCGACGAGCGGCTGCATCTGCACGCCGCACTCGCCCACCCACTGCGCCAGCGTCGAGCGCGCAATGGCGTGGCCTGCTCGCGCAAAGATCGCCTCCTGGCGGTACAGCGGCAGGTGGTCCAGGAACTTCGCCACCAGCACCTGGGCCAGCAAGCCGGTGGTGGGCAGACCCTTGTCGATGACGTGCGCCTCGACGGGCGCCTGGGTCAATGTCTCGCAGCAGCGGCACACCCACTTGCCGCGGATGTGGCGCTCGACGGTGAACACGCCGGGTTGGTAGTCGAGCTTCTCGGCCACGTCTTCGCCGATGCGCTGCATGGGGCTGCCACAGCGGCAGTCGGTTGCGTCGGGCTCGTGGCGCACATCGCGGCGCGGCAGGTGTGCGGGCAGTGCCTGGCGCTTGGGGACTTGCTTGTCGCCGCTTGTCTTAGCTTGCGGCTGCAGCGCCTCGATCTCGGCGGCCACGGCTGCCAAGTCGGTGTCCAGGGTCTCGTCCAGCAAGCTCTTTTGCTCGGCGTTGAACGCCTCAGACTTGGCCGCGAACTTCAGTCGCTTGAGCAGCGCGTTTTCGTGCGTGATCTTGTCGATGACGGCCTGCTTGAACGCGATGGTCTGCTGCGCGCTGCGCAGCGCCTGGCGCAGCTGCTGTTCATCGAGGGCGTCTAGGGCGTCGGCGATCACAGGGCGTGATGGTGCCGAAGCAGTGCGCCGCGCGCATCGGCACTTGCTGCAATTGCGCAGGACGCGCGGGGCTACAGCAGCGTGATCACGCCGGCCTCACCGATGCGCTGCCAGGGCAGGCCCAGCACCAGCGCGTCGAGCTGCGCGCGGGTGAGGCTCAGCGTGCCGCCCTGATGCTGCGGCCAGGCGAACTTGCCCTGGTGCAGCCGGCGCGCCGCGAGCCACACGCCGATGCCGTCATGCACCAGCACCTTGAGGCGGTTGGCGCGAGCGTTGGCGAACAGGTAGGCGTGGTGTGGCCGCGCCTCGCCGAAGACCTTAACGACGCGGGCCAGTGCGGTCTCGGTGCCGGCGCGCATGTCCAGCGGCTCGACGGCCAGCCAGATGGCATCGACCCGGATCAACGCAGGAGCTCGCGGGTCCAGGCGGCCAGCTCCGCCGCTGCGCTGGTCGGCCAAGTGATGCGTAATGCCAGCGGGCCGCGCTGCAACTCCACGCAGACATCGGTCGGCGCTGCTGTGGGCGCACAAGGAGCCGTCGCCGCAGGAAGCGGCAGTTCGATGAACTCGGCCTGTTGGAGCGCAGCGCCGGGTACGCGCTCACGGGCGAGTTGGCGCCACCGGTGCACGACGTTGGCATTGATGCCGTGCGCCATTGCCACCTTGGCGACCGACGCGCCCGCCTGGCTGCACTCGGCCAGTACCTGCGTCTTCTTCGTCTCGCTGTACTTCCGCCTTGTCAGCGGCTTGTCGCTTGCCATCGTGTCCACCTAAGTTACGTGGACACGATCCTTGCCGACGGGGCCGGCAGCTTCAAGGTGACTTGGCCAGACGCTTACCGTTCGTCAGCGGAAGGTCGTGTCCGGATGGCTGCGCGCCGGAGGTGTGCACGCACGAGGGTGAGCCGCTGAATGCGGCCATGAAGCGCGAGCGCCGGTCGGGGCCGCAATCCTGCAAGCCCGCGAACGTCGAGTACGCAGCAAACTTCGGCGGCTTGGTGCGGATGCTGAAGACCGACAACGATGCCGCGCGCTCCGTGTTCCGCAAGCTGCGCAAGGCCGACGATGTCGTTCATGCGTACATGTCGTTCATTCATCGGCACTTTCCCGCCGAAGAGGTGAATCAGTTCAGGAAGGCGGAGTGGCAAGCCGTGCTGAAGGCGCTCGCCATCGAGGCCGAAAACGCAAGTGCCTCGGAGGCGAACGCGCTGCTGCGGGCAAACGTGCCCGACTACCAAGAGCACCTGCGACGGCTGTTCCAGGGCTAGGCAGCCATCGCGACCTCGATCTCCGTCCTTCCGGTCGAAAGCGCGACCAAGAGGCCTTCGGCCTGTTGAGCAGGAAGTGCCGCGAGGCGTGCTCGAAGCGCGACGATCTCCTGGTCGATCCGCGCGAGCTGTTCGACCAGCCGTGCCTGCACGGCGAGAGGCGGCACAGGGACTTCGATTCCGAGAAGGTCGGATGGCGACATGCGCGGCAGGGACGCACCAACGGTGAGCTTGCCTGCGAACTGCGTGACGAATGACGAAGCGAGGATGTGCCGCAGGTAGCGCGGCAGGACCACCTCCTGGCGTGGGGCGAGAACGATGAACTCGCAAGAGCACATGCCTTCTGCGGCCGGAGATTGAGCGAGGTAGACCTTGTTCAGCTCCGGGCGCAGTCGTCCATACAGAACGTCTCCGGCTTGAAACGTCTTCGACCGCGACTTGATCGACGACGCGGGGCGCAGGGCGAAATCCACCAACTCGCCCGTCGTGGGGCGAACGTTCTCGAGACCCAGATAGACGATGGGTTCGTCCCCATGCTGCTGGGGATCGATCGTGGAGCGGCGTTCGACCGCCAAGTCCCGAAGCGGGCGTTTGCGGTGGGCCGATCGCCCGGAGACCTTCATCTCGGCAAAGTAGGAGACCGTCCACCGATCCGCTTCGAGCAGCGTCGCGCTTTCGACCACTCGTGTCCACATCACCAACCCTCCTTGCCCAGAAATTCGATGAAGCGCTCCGCGACCGCCCCAAGGTCGTCTTCTCCGGATGCACGCCCGCTGGCGTCGTAGCCGATCGAGCCGACATCGGCCAGGAAGACCTTGTAGTCACCCGTCTCCGGTTCGCCGGGCTCGCGCTTTCTCAGAACAAGGATGCTGGTCTTGATGCTGGCCCCGAAGGGGGAGAACGTCTCGAGGGGCAGGCTGAAGATGGCACGGACACGAGCCTGTCGCCCGACCCAGTCGCGCACGGCTGCAGTGCTGCGATTGCCGAGTACGCCATCGGGCAGAACGATGGCGAGGCGGCCGCCCGGGCGCAGCAGCTGAAGACATCTCTCCAGCGCGACGATCTCCAGCGAAACCGTCGAACGGCGCTCGGTGACAAGCTCGAAGGGCCCCAGTTGCGAAACGCTGTCCTGGGGCAGATCCACGCCGAATGGCGGGTTGGTCATGACGAGATCGAAGGTCTCGCGAGAGAGGTCGGGGT
>CAYNNW010000104.1:6326-7011 GCA_964398435.1 uncultured Gaiellales bacterium
GAACGGCAGCAGCGAATCGATGCAGCGAATGTTGCTGTGCCCGTCACCATGAAGCCGCATGTCGGTCATGGCGACCCTCACCATGCGATCGCTCTTCTCGATCCCATGCAGGCGCGTGAACGCAAACTCGTGGAACAGCTTGTCCGTCTTGCCGTGCTTGTGCCGAACGTAGTCGATGGCCGAGGTGAGAAAGTGACCGGAACCGCAGAATGGATCGATGATGAGCTCGCGAACGTTGGGCTGCATCACGCTCACGACGAAGTCGATGACTTCCTTGGGGGTGAAGTACTGCCCCATGCCGGAGCGAACGGCCGGGAGGAGGACGTTCTGGAATGCGCGCCCCTTGATGTCCACGGGTGATGCGGCAAGGTCGTGGTGCTGAAGGAGCTCGACGGCGCGAACGATGGCCGGGCTCGAGACGAGCAATTGCTCGCGAAAGACGCCGCGCGAGCGTTCATAGGCCGGAATCCTGTTGGAGAAGATCGCCTTGTCGTCATCGACCGCCTGCAGAAAGAGCCGGCGGATTTCCGCGGCGCATTCCTCGACCGACTTGTAGCGCCAGCGCTGAAAGAACAGCTCACCCGTCTTGACGCTCTGTTCCTCATCGAAGAGCTTGGCGTAGATCAGCTTGCAGATTTCATCCAGTGCATCCGGAGCGTGGAGTCCGTCGATGTCGCGAAGGGCG
>CAYNNW010000105.1:0-295 GCA_964398435.1 uncultured Gaiellales bacterium
CAAGTCGGGTCACCGGGTCGAGCAGCAGGACGACGTTGAGGCCCTGGTCGCGGAAGTACTCGGCGATTGCAGTTGCAACGAATGATCCTTTGACTCGGACCATCGCCGGCTGGTCGCTGGTTGCGGCGACGATGACCGACCGACGCAGGCCCTCGGGCCCGAGTGTGTCGAGCACGAAGTCGCGTACCTCACGGTTTCGCTCGCCGATCAGGGCGCAGACCACGACGTCCGCGCTCGACTTCTTGACGATCATGCTCATCAGCGTCGACTTGCCGACACCAGAGCCCGCAAACAG
>CAYNNW010000105.1:305-6995 GCA_964398435.1 uncultured Gaiellales bacterium
CTGACCGAGCCCAACGGTGTGCACGCCGTCGATGGCGCGCACGCCCGTGAAGAATGGTTCGTGAATTCCCTGCCGGTGCAGTGGATCTGCAGGCTTGTTGTTGACCGGGTACAGGGCGTCAGCCTCGACGGGCCCCAGCCCGTCGATTGGATTGCCGAGTCCGTCGAGCACGCGCCCCAACAGCTGCGGGCCAACCTTGACGCTCAGTGGCATCGGCTCACTGATGACACGAGCACGCTGCGCAATGCGATCGGTATTGCCAAGTGGCGCCAGGATCGCGCGATTGTCGCGGAAGCCAACCACCTCCGCCTGCAGGTCGGCGCCGTCGCCTTCGCTCTCGATCCTGACCAGTCCGCCGACCGTGGCCCGCGGCATCTCGGCTTCCAGCACCTTGCCGGCGACTCCGACCAGGTGTCCACTGACACGGGTCAGGTTCAGCTCGCCGGCCAGCATTGAGTAGGACGACAGGCCGGCCTTGCCGATTGCGCTGTCGTCGGCTGCATTGTCGCCGCCGTACAACAGATCTGAGTGGGGCGTCATGGTCAGCCCCGCGGTCCGCCCGACGCGGGCGGCGTCTGGACCTGGCGGCGTTGCGCTGCGAATGCAGCCTCGAGAACACTGAGTCGCGTTTCGACGCGGGCATCAACTTCTCCGACAGGAGTCACCAGCACGCATCCGCCCCGGTCGACGCTGTCGTCGCTGACCAGTTCGACGCTGCCTGCGCCCTTGACCATGCGTTCCAGCGTGGGAAGATCTTCGGTGACCGATTCGACATCGTCGGGGTGGAGTCGCACCGTCAGACCCGTGGTTGGCTCCAGTTCGTTGATCCGCGCCTCGACGATGCGGCGAATCAGTTCGGGGTCAGCGTCGAGCTGGGCGCCGACAACCCGTCGTGCAATCTGAAGCGCGAGCTCCGCCAGGGCGGGCGCGCTGGCCTCGGCCAGTCGATGCCGCTCGGCCTGTGCTGCGGTCAGCACCGCGATCGCCTCGACGATCTGCTGCTGCGTTTCAGCCTGGGCGCGCTCGATCCCGTCGGCATAGCCCTGCTGACGCGCATTGGCATGTGCTGCGCGGGTCAATTCGTCAACGATTGGTGCAAGTTCGCGCACGCGACCGACCATCTCCGACAACACGGCGGCCGCGCGTGCCGCTTCCACCGGGTCTACGCTCGGTGGCGCGGGAACGCCCTGCGATGTTGCTCCGGACGGGGGCGCGTGATCGCCTCCAGCCGGCGCGGGCGCAGGTGTTGGCATCGGAAGGTGCTCGTCGTGTACTGATCCCTGTTTGTACAGGCGTGCCATGGGGGGTCTCCTTGCCAGGTGGTGGTCGCCGCTCAGGCGCCCCCTGCCGGTAGCGTGGTTGCCAGTCCGTGCATCAACCACTGCTGTTCCCGCAATGCGGCCGGGACAACCGTCACCTGGATCGCGCGCAGTACCGCGTCGCGCATTGCACCAGGAAGTGAAGCCATGCTGATACGTGCCTGGTCGATTGCCTGGCGCGCAGCTGGATCGAGATACGACTCAAGCGCCTGGCGCGTGGGGCCCTCCAGCATGTCGAGCACCATTGCCCAGACTTCTGGTCGCTCTCCCTGCAATGCTCGAGCTACTGCTGCCGGATGCATTCCATGCAGTGCAGCTGCGGGATTGACCGAGGCGACGCGAGCTCCGGCGGTTGGCGACTGATCGCCAGTGTCAGCCATTCCGACGCTGCCATCACCCGTCTGGGCGGTCGTTCCGGCCGTGGCAGCCTGCATCGAGTCGGCAGCGGCCTGCTCAGCGTCGCTCAGTCGGCGCTCGTGCATCCGCTGTGCAGCTTCACGCATCAGCGCACGTCGCTGCGCAATTGAATCGCTGAACGATCCATGCGGTCGGGCCGACTCGGCGGCTTCAGGGTCCATCATCGCCTGCTCGACCCGGGCCCGCAGTGCGGGATCCATGCGATCGAGCACCGTTGCCCGGTTCTCCGGTTCGAGCATCTGCAGCAGGGCCAGTGCCTTGCTGATCGGCGAGTCTGCCGCGTGGTCGCTGCTGGCCGTGGTCGTCATCAGCGCTGGCCTCCGAGCAGTGCCTCAAGCTCGCGGGCAACGTCATCTGGGCTCTGCTGAGCCACCGACTGGAATCGCTGGAAGTCGTTCTGGAACTCCGCTTCGAAGTTCTTGCGCTCGCTCGCCAGTCGCACGTTGCGGCGCCAGAGCAGCAGAACGACGGTGACCAGGCCCAGCATCAGCAGGAACGCCGTCACGACAACCGCTCCTGGAATGCCGGCTGGCTTGGCGGTTAGCGCCTCGTTCTGTGTGCTCGGATCAGGAGTGTTCGGCTCGTTGGTCGCCGGCGTGCCGGTCGGACCAGCTGCCTCGGCGGTGGCCTCCGCAGCCAGCTTGGCGCTGTCGTCGCTGCCGAACTCAACCAGCTGGACCTTGGTGTCGCGCAGATTGGGCATCAGTGTCTTGAGGGACTGCTCGATGGCAACCTTCTGCGAGGGCTTGACCGTGCGCTTGTTGAGCATGACCGTGACCTTGCGCGCCTTTTCAAAGCCCGCGTCCGAACTGACCGACGTCTTGTCGATCGTCGAGCTGCTGCGGGTGGATCCGCCTCGGCTGCCACGCGTTGTGGTTGTCGAGTGTGTTGCGTTGGTGGCTTGAAGGTCGACCTTGGCAAGAACTCGGACGTTCTCCTCGCCGCCGACGATGTCGCCGAGCTCCTTCTCAAGCTGGCTGGAGACACAGTCAGCCATCAGGCGCTCTCGATCGGTGATTGCCACCTTCTCGCCCGTGTCCTGGCAGCCGCCGGCAGTCGCCTGCGTCATCATGTCCTTGTTCCAGATCGGCGTTGCGTTCTGGTCAAAGATGCTGACCTGCTCGAGTGTCATCGACGCCACCTTCGACTGGACGATCTGTGCAAGCGCGCGGGGGTTCGGGCGGGTTGTCGAGGTCGGGTCGATGTACAGCGATACGGAAGCCGTGTGGATCTCCTTGGCGTCGAATCCACCCTCTTCCTTGACGTCATAGGTTGCGCTGGCCGCGAGGATGCCCGTGCCCGTCATGCCCTCGAGTGTCTGTTCGATCGATGTCTCAATCTGACACTTCTTTTCCTTGCGCTCTGCAGCACGACCCATGGCCATCGCGCTCGGCTTCGGGCAGCCGGCACCCTTCTTCATTTTCTTGCCTGACGGCGTGACGCTGAGGGTCTGGCGCGCGCTGTCGATGACGTCCGACGAGACCATGATCTCCAGTGTTCCGTCCGAACGCTGGCCCTCGGTATGGGCAATATTCGCCTGGCTGAGTTTGAAGGCATAGGCCTGAAATTGCTGCTTGTCCTTCGTTTCGATCAGCACCTGCTGCGAGGGGCCACGCATGACGGTGGCGTACAGCAGTACGGCCAGCAGCAGCACACCGACCGCGGGAATCGCGATGCGGGCTGCGGGAGGGAGTCCCTTGATGAAATCCATCGTCTGGTGTCCTTGATCGTTCGTGGGGTGGGGCGCAAACCCCGCTGCAGGGGGGTGGCCTGCCGACGCGCGGTGGGGGGGCGTGTCGGATGCCTGCTATGTGGGGGGGCTGAAACTCCGCATCCGTGCAGAAGAAACAGCTTCCTTGATTCATTGGTACATCAACTTGCAATAGTTGTCACGTGTTCTGGCGTCCACTGAGTCGGTTGGTGGCCTCTGCAGCCAGCTTGGCGCTGTCGTCACTGCGGAATTCAACGAGTTGGACTGACGTGTCGCGCAGTTTGGGCATCAGCACCTTGAGCGACTGTTCGATGGCGACCTTCTGCGATGGCTTCACGGTGCGCTTGTTGAGCAGGACCGTGACCTTGCGCGTCTTCTCATAGCCCGCCTCCAAGCTGCCCGACGTCGTATCGATCGTGGAACTGGTGGCCTGAAGGTTGACCTTGGCGAGCACGCTGACGTTCTCTGTGCCGCCGACGATATCGCCGAGCTCCTTCTCGAGCTGGCTGGAGACGCAGTCGGCCATCAGGCGCTCAGCCGCGATGAGCGAACCCGTGACGTTAGGATTCTGGCAGGTGCCCGTTGGGTCCTGCTGCAGTGTGTCGGTCGTCCAGATCGGTGTGCCGTTCTGGTCGAAAATGCTGATCTGCTCGAGTGTCATCGAGGCCACCCTGGACTGGACAACCTGCGCGAGCGTACGCGGGTTCGGACGCTTCGTTACGGCCGGATCAAGAAACAGCAACACCGACACGGACTGGGTCTCCCTCGCGTCGAATCCGCCATCTTCCTTGACGTCATACGTTGCGCTGGCCGCAAGAATGCCGGTACCGCTCATGCTTTCGAGCGCCAGTTCGATTGATGACTCGATCCTGCAGGAGCGTTCTTCCCGTGTTACTGGCCTGGCACCACGAGCGGTGTCGCGTCCGACGCACTGCTCGCGATCCATCGTCCGTACGGTTCCTCCGGACAGATTGAGTACGCGCCGTGCGCGCCGAAGCGATCGGGTTTCAACCGTGAGCGAGGTCTGTCCGTCACGACTCGTGGACTGTGTGAATGCGATGTTCGATCGGTCGAGCTTGTAATGGTACGCCGCCAACAGGTCAGGATTCGACGTGGTCACCAGGTGGCGGTTCGATGCGAGGCGAGAGGGCGTGTAGCCGACGGTCAGCGCTGCGATCGTGGCTGTCGTGAGTGCGAGCGCAACTGTTGCAGCAAGAGCCGCGTAGCGCGTGTGTGAGAGGGGGCGTGGCATGCGTCTGATCCTCGGTTGATGTGCTGCGGGTGCCCGTGTGGCGTTTGCAGCGTCTGGAGTGCGAACTGTCGGTTCGCTAGGTCCAACCGATTGGCGCCTGCACACTGTCGGTGCGGTGATGCCTCTGACTCATTGGTACACCGACGCGCGCTGATTGCCAAGCTCGTGCGCAGCGGTGATTCAGGCCAATCCATGGCCATGCGTAGCGTCACGCGCGCCGAGGATCAGATCTGCATCTGGAACAGCGTTCGAACAGCCTGAACGGCCTGCGAAATGGTGCGGGTGGCCATCTGCACCTCGACACCTGCTGTTGCCGTGGCGATTGCCAGGCTGTGCGGATCGATGTTCTTGCCCGCAGCAAAGTCGGCAGCCATACCGTCGGCCTTGGCCTGCGACTCGGTGGGCCGCTTGATCAGCATGTCCTTCAGCATGTCGCCGAAGCTGCCGCCCTCGCTGTCGCTGACATCTGACTGGGCACCACCGGTGTTCAGCTGTCCAAGCTGACCGCCGACTCCGCCGACGCCACCCGTGCCACTGCCGGCAACGCTGGAACCGGCTGTCACGCCGCCGCTGCCGCCGCCGCTGCCGCCGCCGCTGACCGCGCCGACCGACCCGAGGCCTCCGATTGCGGGAACTGAACCAATGGGGGTGATCATCTACCTACGCTCCCCGGCCGATTTCGAGCGATGCGAGCGCCATTGACTTGAGCAGTGTGGCTGCCCGCATCGATGTCTCGAACGCGTTCTTGGCCTGCAGCAGTTCACCAGCGGCCATCAGGCCTGCCTCGCGTCCGCTGAGGCCGCTCGTGTCATTCCTGACTCCGGCAATCCGTACTGCGCCGTCCAGTGCATCGCTGGTTGCGGCGCTGTCGTCGCCCATACCGCTGTCGCTGCCGGCGCCGCCACGAGCGGCATCGAGGTTGGCTCCAAAGCTTCCCTCTTCGACATCCACGACCTTGCGCTGATAGCCGGGGGTGAATGCGTTCGAGGCGTTGTCGAGTGCAACCTCCGCCCGGAAGCGGTGCACGTTCATCGACCGTTCTGCTACGCGGATTCCGTCGAGAAGTCCCATTCAGACTACCCCCGTCCCATTTCGTTGAGTACCGAGCGAAGACTGCTGATGCGGTTGTTCGCCTGCTGTGTCAGCACACGGAAGCGAATGTTGTCGTTCATCATCGCGGCAGCTTCCGAGGTGCGGTTGACTGCCTTGCCTGAATCGCTCACGCGGAATTCGCGACCGGGAACGAGCGAATCGGCGCCGTCGCGTGCCGTTGAGGTTGAAGCCGGGTCAGTTGCAGCGTCCAGATCGGCGCCGTCGCTGGCATCGCTTGCCGAGTCAAATCCATCCACGCCGCCGCTGTCGTCGGACAGTCGGGCGAGAGCGTCGCCGGCGTCGTCGCTGCGGCGGGCCGCCTTCAGCTGTTGCTCGAAGTCGACCGTGCGCGCCGTGTAACCCTCGGTATCAACGTTGGCGAGGTTTTCGGCATGCACGCGCTGTCGTTGGGCGAGACCATCAAGTCCCGCTGCAATCGTGCTGAAATCCGATCCGAGGATCCGGTTGACCGAGAACATCGTGGGGCGTCCAGGTCGAGGGTGAACAGTGCCTGCTGACGGAGCGTGCAGCGTGGGGGCGCACGGTTGCCGTCTTCTCAGTCGTACACCACTGTCGGCGGTCTGTCACGTGTTTTGCAGAATGATCAACAACAAAGTGACGCCCCGCTCGAAACGGGAAATCGAGCGAGGCGTCCATTGTCGAAATATGGTGCGTGTCGGCGCAGCGCGCGGATCTAGGCGCTGATGATGCCTTCACCTTCGGCCAGCTTGCCATCCTGGCGAAGGCGTTCGAGTGCGCGCTTGTGCAGGCGCGATACCGATGCCTTTGACGTATGCATCACATCTGCGATGTCCTGCATGGTCATGTCCATCTTGTAGAGCAGCTCGCACACCTGGCGCTCCCGCTCAGGAAGCCGGTTGACGGCCGTCCACAGCGAC
>CAYNNW010000106.1:0-6988 GCA_964398435.1 uncultured Gaiellales bacterium
GTCGGGTAGAGCGGCAGGGAGCGGCAATGAACCTGGTGGCACGGCGCCTGTGGCCGATCGATCGGCGGTTGATGCACGGCAATGCTTCAGCCTTTACGCGCGCGCGCCGATAGAAAGAGTGTGGAAGGCAGGACCGGTGGAACCAGAACCTGCCCGTCGCGGCGTGCGCGACGGCGATTGATGCTGCCCGTACTTCTGCTCATTCTCGCGGGTTTCAGCGTGCAGCTGGCCGCCGCCGGCATCGCCGCTGCGTCGTCGACACAGACCTTTGCCGTCGCTGCCGACCTTGCAAGCGCCAGTACTCTCGGCACAACGGGGTGTGCATCGTCGACCGCGAATGTCACTGCGCTGGGGACGGTGAACCCGGGGACCTCCAAGGTCACATCCAGCGACTGTGTGCTCACGTTCAACTCGAGCAATGACTCGTCGATGCTGCGGGCCTACCAGGCCGACGGCTTTGGTTTCACGATGAACCGGGTCCCAGCCGGACCGCTGGACACGTCATTCAGCGGCAACGGCTGGGACACAGTCGATGTCTCGGGGGGAACCGCGAACGACAATCTTGAGGAAGTGGCCATGCAATCCGACGGCAAGATCGTCGCTGTCGGCAGGTACTGGAACGGCACCGATTACGACATGCTGATCGAGCGGTACACAACTGCTGGAGCACTGGATACAACATTCAGCAGCAACGGTCGATTTGAGATCGATGTGACCTCTGGCTATACCGATGACGCCTACGGCGTTGCGATCCAGCCCGACCAGAAGATTGTCGTTGTTGGTGATTCGACATCTGGTGGTACCAGTCGCGCTGTGGCTGCTCGAATCACGTCGACCGGCACGTTGGATACCACGTTCAATTCCACTGGTCTTGTGATCAACGACATCTACTCTGGCGCTGAGAACTACGACGGAGTCATCATCCAGTCGGACGGACGGATCGTGGCCGGCGGCCACCGTACCAATGCAGGCTTGTGGGAGGGTATCGTCGACCGGATCCAGACCGACGGCACAATGGATCCAACCTGGGGGAGCAACGGTAACGGTCGCGTCGATCTTCCGGCCAACGTGATGGAGTGTCGCCAGCCACTGCTGGACAGCCAACAGCGCGTTATCTGCAATGGACAGTACCGGGATGCTGATCTCTACAAGAAGGCATCCGTGACTCGTCTGTCCACGCTGGGTGCAGTCGACGGTACGTATGGGACGTCGGGGACGTCGTTCAAGTGGGCGGGGCAGACAGATTCGACCAATGACAACATCGTCAGTGCCACAATCCTTCCTGACGATACGGTTGTGCTCTCCGGCTACACGTTTACAACCGTGTTCGACGGTATTGCCGTCAAGTTCCAGGCCAATGGCGGAGCCGACCTCACGTTTGACAGTGACGGCGTCATCCACGCGACATACGGCGCTACGGGTGAGGCATTTACCGGCGTGGCAGTGGACGGCGCGAACAGGCTGGTCTTTGCGTCCGTCATCATGGTCAGCGGCCAGGGTTCAGCGGGGCTGGCGCGATACCACCTGGACGGCAGCGAGGATGATTCCTTCGACGCGGATGGGCAGCAGCACAACGACTTTCACGCCACGTTGTGGGACCTTCCGATTGACGTGACCATTGGAACCGACAATGAGTATGTGGCGGTTGGATCGTACGGATACGCACCCGCAGGTCAGGAGGAAGATACGCTGATCTACCAGTACGACACCGATGCAATCTCCAACTACGTGCTCAACACCACCGACTGGGATCAGGGAACAAGCGGTGTGTTCGGCGCATGCATTCGCAGCCTCACAGGTGCGACCGTGTCAGGACCATGGGCTGTTGATGCCGACAATACATGCGGTACGGTCGATGCAACTGATTCGTGGTACCAGATCCCGATCGCGCCCGACACGGGCGGTGGATCCGGGGGCAAGCTGGCCTACAAATCCAGCGTAGGCGGTGCCGACGCCGAGGCGCGCCTTCGGTTCGGGATGCGAACCGAAACCAATACGCCACCGGGACAGTACCTGGCCCCAGTGATCTTCGAGGTGGTCGCGCCAAATGTCGGTACCTGACTGGTGTCACTGAGCCCGGCATCGAGGCACAGAATTCGTGCAACAAGCACTTGCCGTCAGCCCGTGTGACGCGCATACTGGGATGTGGGGGTTCGATTATGCGCCACGAGCTGCACATGCCACATCTGCCGCCGATGAAGCCAATGTTGCGGGGGGTTTCGCACCAGGCGGCATTCATCGTCTCACTTGCTGCTGGCATATTTCTCATCGTCAGGGCAGGGCACGCGTCACAGCTGGCCGGAGCAATTGTGTTCAGTATTGGCCTGTCGGGAGCGATGCTCGCGAGCTCGATGTATCACCGCATCAATTGGCGGCCATCGGTATCACGCTGGATTCGCAAGATCGATCACTCGATGATCTTCGTGCTTGTCGCCAGTACATATACGCCATTCCTGCTGGTGACGATGGACGGAACCTGGAGGATCGCATCGATGATGATCATCTGGGGAGTAACGGCTGTCGCGGTGACGCTGCGGCTGGCGCTGGCCGCGCCGCCCCGCTGGCTGCTTGCCGGCTCGTACCTTGGCATGGGCTGGATGGCAGTTGGATTCCTGCCGATGATGCTGCGATCGATGGAAACATTCTCATTTGCAATGTTGGCTGCCGGTGGACTGCTCTATACATTGGGCGCGATCGTCTACATCTCAAAGCGACCCGATCCGGTTCCACATGTGTTCGGGTTTCACGAGGTCTTCCACCTGTTCGTGGTCGGGGCTGCGGTCTGCCACTACCTGGCTGTGTACGACGTCGTCGCGACGGTCTCGCGATAGCGCGACGCACCTGATCAACCGGCACTGGCCTGTGCAATTCCGGGGCCTGACGGGTTCCAGCCACCGCCACCGGGCGTTTCGACGGTAACGACATCACCGGCTTCCAACTGAGTGGTCGTACATCCGTCAATCTCGACGCCGTTGAGGATCACCCGACCTGGAATCCCGCTGTCGGCGCCATGGCGACCGCTCGCAGCGCTGCGGGTTCGCTGCATCAGTACCGACAGCGTGCAGGGTTCGAGCACCTGGAATGTTCGGATGATGCCGTCGCCGCCGCGATGATGACCTGCACCGCCGCTGCCAGTGCGGATGCCGTACTCAAGTATTCGCAGTGGAGATTCGCGCTCAATGGACTCGATCGGCGTGTTCAGCGTGTTGGTCATTGCGACATGCGTGCCAGACGGTCCGTCTCCTGTGGCACGTGCACCCTGGCCGCCTCCGATCGTTTCGTACCAGCTGAAGCGGTCATTGCCGAAGACGATATTTGCCATCGTTCCAGCTCCCGATGCTGGTGCGTCGAGAAAGCATGCAAGCGCATCAACAACGACATCGAAGACGGCGCTCGAGACCTCAACATTGCCGGCAGCAACCGCAGCTGGGTGGGACGCCATGATCACCGACCCGTTCGTACCTTCTATTCTCACTATCTCGTCGAGTCCGACAGTCGAGGTGGCACCGCCGTCAAGGGTTGTGGCGATTGCAAACAGTGTGGCAGCGCGTGTTACCGACGCGACGCAGTTCAGGCTGGTTGGTGACTGTGGTGAGCTGCCGCTGAAATCGACCCGAACCCCGTCGCTCGCAATATCGATGTGGCAGACGATCCGGGCGGTGGCGTTGCCAGGAAGCTCCAGCTCGCGCTCGGCCGAACCCGTGCAGCCGCTGTAGCGGTCAAGAAGCGAAGCGAACCTGGATCGGGCGCTGGCCCGGGCCAGGCCGCACAGTGAGTGCCAGTTCTGCGCGCCGCCAACTGCATCCTGAACCCGTGGAAGTTGGCGCAGTGCAACCTGCAGCGCCGCAGCCTGGGCGAGCAGGTCACCACGCCGCTCGTGAGGCTGTCGCATCTGCTGGACCAGGGATGACACCAGCGTCTCATCCAGATCGCAGCGCTCGGTGGTAATGGTGCCGATGCGTTGTGGCGGGATCAGGATGCCTTCCTCCAGGACCGACCGCGCGGTGGCCGACATTGACCCGGGCACATCTCCGCCAACATCTGCGTGATGCGCACGCGCGGCAGCCCACGCCGTTGTCGTGTGGGTCCTGCTGTCTTCAATCGCCGTGACCGCGGTGATGTCAGGCAGGTGCGTGCCACCGGCCCAAGGGTCGTTGAGAATCCACAGCTCTCCGGGGCGAGCTCCCGCATCGATGACCGCTTCCACTGACCGGTCCATCGATCCAAGATGCACCGGAATGTGGGCCGCCTGCGCGACCAGCCTGCCAGTACTGTCGAAGAGGGCAGTTGAGCTGTCGCGCCGTTCGCGAATGTTTGCACTGAGCGCTGATCGCACCAGTACAACGCCCATCTCACCAGCGATTCCGGCAAGCTGTTGGCGAACGATCTCGAACCGATGAGGGTGTCCTTCGTGCGAGCTACTCATTGTGGCTCATCTCCGCGATCCAGCTTGCACCGACTCTCTGAAGTGACCATCCGCCGGGAATAACACATATGCCGTGCGATAGATCCAGTGCGTGCCCCCCGTTGGGCAAGGCGCGAGGTACCGCGAGGGAGTTGAGCGCGATCTTGGGTGCAGGCAGCGACACTTCCACGCGAATCGAATCGATCACGATCTCGTCTCCATCGAGCACAAATCCGCTGGCTGCCAGGTGTCGACGTGTGAATCGGTCCGCCACACCGCCGAGGGCCCGTGTTGCACATTCGCGAAGCCGATCGAATTCGGTCAGCTGCTCAACGAGCGCGTGGGTATGCGATTGGTGCGCGTAGCGGCAGTCCATCACCATGCGAACACTGGCTGAAGACTCACCGTTGAGTTCAGATGCCAGTTGGTGGGCGGTATCGGCTACCCAGGTGGCGGCCCCAGCGACATCTGCCGAGGTCGTTGAAATTGAGAATGATCGGGTCACCTCTCGCCGGCGTGGTGCAATCGCCAGACCCACTGCTGACAGAACACCGCCCAGCGGCGTGAGCAGTACACGATGACAGCCAACGTGGCGGGCAACGTCACAGGCATGCAGGCCGCCCGCACCGCCGTAGGCGAGGAGCGTGGCAGACGCAGGATCATGCCCGCGTCCTGCCGAGATCTCGCGAACTGCCGCGGCCATCTGCACCGTCGCAAGGTCAAGTGCCGACTGTGCCAGCTCGTAGGGATCGATCGTGGGTGCCGTGGTACGTGCAGCGGTGAGCGATCGATCGATGTCGAGATGCACGTTCCAGTGCGACAGCGAGTCGGGCTGCAGATTGCCGACTATCAGGTGCGCATCGGTAATTGTCAGGCGTTCGCCGCCATGTCCGTAGCACGCGGGGCCGGGGATCGACCCGGCGCTGCCTGGCCCGACCGCGATTGCACCGGCGTCGTCGATCCAGATGTGTGATGACCCACCGGCGCCGATCGTGTGCATGTCCACGACTGGCAGCTGGAGCGGTAATCCACCAATCGTACGATCCACAGCGATGGCCACGCCACTTCGGTCGACCCAGGCGACATCGCAACTCGTGCCGCCCATGTCAAAGCAGATCATGGCCTCGTGATTCAGCTCGGTACACAGCGTCGCCGTTGCAACACAACCGCCAGCCGGACCCGACAGGACGGCCCTGGACGCATGTTCTGCAACTCGATCACACGAGTCGAGGCCACCGTGCGACTGCATGACCGCTATTGAGGAGAAGCCTTCGCCGGACAGCCGATCGCTGAGCGAGTTGAGATACGGGGCCAGCACCGGCGTCATTGCAGCATCGATGGTGGTGGTACTCGCCCGTTCGAACTCCCGGTGATGTCGGGACAGATGGTGCGATGCGACCACGTGCACGTCGGGCATCGCCGTGGCAATCGCCTGCGCGACGAGGCGCTCATTGGTTGGATCGTCGTACGAATTGAGCAGGCAGATCGCCACCGCTTCGGGATCGCGTTCGCGAAGTTGGCGAATGAGCATGTCCATGTCAGTGTCTGTTGGCGCCCTGGGAATGTCCCCGACAAACGTGCGCTCAGCAATACCGACGCAGTTGCTTCGTGAGACAAGTGGTTCGGGTCGTGGGACTCCGAGTCCAAACAGCGATGGTCTGCTCTGGCGACCGAGGTGCAACAGGTCTGTGAATCCCTCTGTGAGCACTGCACACGTGTGTGCGCCGCGGCGCTCGAGCAGGGCATTGGTTGCTGTGGTGGTTCCGTGGGCCACCCGTTCGACCTGTGCTGCCGCTGCCCCGCGTGATGCAAGGACGGTGCGAATCGCGAGCATCACACCATCCGCCTGGTGTGCCGTGGTCAGCACCTTGCAGGATGCCGGCGTTCCCTGGTCGTCGATCAGTACCGCGTCGGTGAATGTGCCGCCGACGTCGACGCCGATGATCACGTGTGCTCCCTCACGTCTGATTCAGCGGGCGGCTATTTCGACGCTTTGGCGACGTAGGCTGCAACGGCTGCGGCTTCATCACCCTCCAGAATTCCTGGTGACATCGCGCCGCCGCCATTCTTGATCTGATCGGCGACCCGCTCTGCACTCAACGCCTTGCCGGTCAGCTCTGGGCCCACCTGTCCGGAGGTTCCGGCATCGGCAAGCGTGTGACATCCACCACAACTTGCAACGAATGCACTCTTGCCGTCGCTCGCTGCCGACGCTGATTTCGTGTCCTTCGACTGTGCACTGTCCGTGTCGGAGGAGGAGCCTGAGCTTCCACACCCGGCAAGGATCAGGCAGCTGACTCCAACGGTCACGAGTGTTCGAATACGCACAGGAGCCTCCACGGTCCAGATCCAGGAATAGTTGGTTGGACCGTGCCTACCCTGCCGATGCGCTGGGCAACCGCCGGGCTACTTGGTGGCTTCAGCGAGGTATGCCGCCACGT
The DNA here is from genome assembly GCA_964398435.1 of uncultured Gaiellales bacterium. Taxonomy (GTDB): domain Bacteria; phylum Actinomycetota; class Thermoleophilia; order Gaiellales; family SKUG01; genus CAYNNW01. Next base: position 6,847 of record CAYNNW010000106.1, read on the forward strand.
CATCGGCGTCACTGCCGCTGACAACGCCCGGAGGCATCGCACCCTTGCCGTTCTTCAGCGTGTCGAGGGCGAGCGCAACACTGATACCACGCCCATCAAGCTTCGGGCCGACGGCGCCACTGGTCCCGGCATCACTCAGGGT
>CAYNNW010000107.1:0-6984 GCA_964398435.1 uncultured Gaiellales bacterium
GTGGTCTCGGCCCTGAATTCGGACGAGCGCCTGGAACTCGTCGAGCGGGACGCACGCCTGCAGGCGGTGTTGGCGCTGGCCCGCGCGCTCGACGCACGTGATACGTACACGGCCGAGCACTCGGAAACAGTTGCGCGACACGCCGTCGTGATCGCCCGCCAGATGAACTGGGACGACCGCGAATGCGAAATGCTGAGAATTGCGGGACTGTTGCACGATGTCGGCAAGATCGGGGTGCGCGATTCGACATTGCGCAAATCCAGCGATTTGACCCCCGACGAGTGGGAAGAGATGCGCGAGCACCCCGTGCTCAGCGCTCGCGTGATGGAAGGCGTCGCACCACACGAGATTATCCCCTGGGTATTGGCCCACCACGAGCACATGGACGGCCGCGGATATCCGCACGGTCTGGCCGGAAGCGAGATCCCGATGGGCGCTCGGATCCTCGCCGTAGCCGATACGTTCGACGCGATGACCAGCAGCCGCTCGTACCGCCCAGGGCTGCCTCCGGCGGTTGCGATCGCCGAGATCGCCCGTTGCGCGGGCACGCAGTTCGATCCCTCTGTCGTCAGTGCATTTCTTGCGGCTATCAGAGTCAACGAACTCGTAGTCCCGGAGCAGGGTGCACGGACCAGCCAACCGGCATTTGGCAGCGAAACCGATGCACCACGGGTCGATCCTGAGTTCAGCCTGCCTGCGGAGCTCAGCAAGCAGGATGGTCAAACTGTGCGGGGGATTCCGGCCGTTGTTCCGACAACGCCAAGCAGGTCGTCATCGGCTCCAGGCGAGGATGCATCAGAGGGTGTGGTTCAGCTGTCGCGCTGGCTCGTTCCGATCGGCGAGTCGCGCGAGACCGCTGCCTGAGAATGTCAGGCCGGTTCGACGTGCCAGGGCTCGCCCGATACGGTGAATGCAAGCCCTGCGGCCTGTGCGGCAGCACGCCCTTCGGCGGTCGAGCCGAGACTGGATCCGTTGAATTGAACGTCCGCGGCAGCACCGCTCTCGTGCTTGGAGGTGCCTGGTGCCGCAGCAAGATTGCCCTGACCGGAGCGGTACAGGTCATACAGGCGCTGCTGCTCCGCGCGTGAGCGGAATCCGGACGTGACTGAGATTCGCCCTCCAAGCTTCTTGGCAGCTGCGATCAGACGCGAGACAAGCTCGGGCTTGAGCCCACTGATATCACCGTCCAGCCACTGCTGAATTTCGCCGTCATCCGGGGCCGCTGCACTTGATGGGGCAGGTGATGGTGCACTGGCATCGTTCGATGCCGACTGTGCAAAGTATCGATCGGCGTCTCGTTTGCGCTCAGGTGACAAGGAGTCGTACCACGAAGCGAATTTGATGATCTCGGCATCCGACGGACCCTGTCGCACGTCTCCTCCGCCCCCTGCGGTACCACCAGCTTGTGGCGTACCCGCAGGTGGGATCATCTGGGCCGACGCCATTGCCTGCTGAAGTCCTGCAACTGCCTGCTGCAATTGCGTGACGGCCGCCTGCAACCCTGCCAGTGCCTGCTCCAGCGACGAGCCAGGCACGGCAACGGGACCGCCAGCCGGGGCGGCAGGACCACCGCCAAGCGTCGCGGTACCAGGTCCGCCAGCAGGCGGCGAGACCGGCGCTGCCGCCGGCTGAAATTGTGCATATGCACCCAACTGGGCACAACAGCAAACCGTACTCACTACTACAGACCCCCTCACATCGAGGGTACGCTGGCGGTGCGTCAATAGCGTAGGTAATTTCTCTGCAGTTAGGCATCCGGAAGCCAGCCAGATCGGCTGCCACTCAAGGGGTACCGCCGGTTCGCCGATACTTACCACGTGCGCACGAGGACTGCGGGAGTCACCCATGCCCTGGCGCAGCGTCCGATCGTCAGCGCTGTCGCCATGCTTGGCATGCTCATTGCAGCGCTGCTCAGTGCCGCTGCACCTCGGGCCTCCGCCGCCGACAATGTCGGAGTCAACCTCAGCCTGACGATCAACAGCGCAACGACCCTGACGACGTCGCTGTGCACCACCGGGCAGATCGACCGGACCGCCTTCGGCACGGTGCTGCCGGGCAACTCGTACGTCACCGGTGCTGACTGCCAGGTCGACTTCGGCGCCGCCGGCGACCACGCAATGCTGCGGCTGTTCCAGGATGACGGCGGCGGTTCGGCCATGCACCAGATGACTACCGGTGGTCTGGACACCGCATTCGATGGCGACTCGGGTAACGGCAACGGCTGGGTCACCACCGACTTTGGCGGCACCGATTACGCAACTGCAATTGATCAGGCTCCCTCGGCCTGTGGCGACAAGTTCGTCGTCGCCGGACGCAAAGATACCGACGTGGCAGTTGCCCGCTATAACGCCAACGGCACGCTGGACACCAGTTTCAACACGACCGGCAAGGTCACCGCCGACGGTGGGGCAACGGAAAACGTTGGCTCCGTGCATGTGCTCTCTGACTGTTCCGTTCTTGTTACGGGACGCTCAACCGTAGTGTCGGCAACCGACCGTTTCATGTTCATGAAGTTCACATCAGCTGGGGCCCTCGACACGTCGTTTGACGGCGATAGCGCAAACTACGGCTACCCGGGGAACGGGATTGTCATCATCGACATCGGCGTGAGTACAGATGCAGCGTATGAGTCACGCGTTCAACCGGACAATCGCACGGTCGCGGTTGGCAGTTGTGGCGCAATCAATTCAGAAAACGTGTGCCTTGTCCGCATCAACAACAGCGACGGGACCCTCGATACCAACTTCAGCTTTGACGGCAAGGTGAACACCGATTTCGGGGGATCCGAACTTGGACGAGGGATCGATCTGTACCCGGACGGGCGAATTGTTGCGGTCGGCAACAGCGACATGGGACCGGATCCAACCTATCGCGACACCCTGGTGGCGCGGCTCCTGGCTGATGGTACGTATGACACTTCCTGGGATACGGATGGAATGCGCTTCTACGACCTACCGCAAGACGACATTGGAACTGCCTACAGCGATGACCGTGCCGTAACGGTGGCAATCCGTTCAGACGGATCACTGATTGTCGGAGCCAGCTTCACGGGCTTCGCCCTGTCGGTCTATGAGATCGTTGCGGTACTGCTTCCCAATGGCAATTATGACACCAGGTTCTCGACCACTGGCATTCACTACTGGTTCAATGGCTACAACCGAAGTGTTCGCCGCGTGGGCCTCGAAGGCGACGGCAAGTTCCTGCTGTTGAATTACGCGGACGCCGACGACACGGGCAAGTGGAACGGATATGTCGCACGATTCGACCCGACGTTGACATCGGCATTCGACACGTCCTTCGATGGAGATGGCAAGGCCGTGTACGACACAACAGGCGCCGATTACACCTACGACATGGAGCGCGTTCGAGATGGATCGTGGGTCATGGTCGGAAGTCTGGGTACCGATTTTCAGTTGACCAAGATCGGTACGACCGCACTCTCCAACTACGTCAATACGACAACTGACTGGGATACTGCGAGCACGTCGCTGTTCGGCGCCTGTCTTCGTTCGGTCGCCAATAATGCGACGGCCGTCTGGACTGCAAATGCGACGTGTCCGAAGACCGACGGTGCCTACTGGAACAAGATCCCTGATTCGACAGGCGACTCAGCGGCCAAGGTGGCCAACAGCCTGACGGTCGGTACCACCAATGCGCGCGTGAATCTGCGTTGGGGCATGCGCACCCCTGCCGGACAGACCCCCGGTCGATACATCGCCCCCATGGTCTTTGAGGTGCTGGCGCCGAACGTCTGAGAACCAGACTGGTTGCGCGGCGCGTACGGTCAGACGTTGGCGGGCGGCCTCCCCCCCGCTACAGGATTTTGGACATCCTGCCGATACATCAGCCATGGCCGGGCATCGCCCACGACTGACCGTGCCTGCCGACAGCGTTCGTGCTGGGCGGCTGGCCGCGCATACCGCACGATCCGTGTGGGCGGATACGCGTGGCGTCACGCTGGTCGAGCTGTTGATCATCCTCGTTGTCATCGCCGTACTGATGGCCGTGGTGATACCCGTCTATCTTGGCCACCGCCAGCGGGCCCTCGCCACGCGCGCCCAGCAGACGACCGTGCTGACGATGGAAGCCATTGAAAGCTGCATGGCGAACAATCCGCACCAGCATTGGAACGAGGCCGGACAGGGTGGTGTGAACTGTGCCTCACCGGAGCAGATCGAACTGGAAGCTCCGGAACTCAGCGGGCGGGTCAAGGACTGGCTGGATTCCACGCAACCGAATGCCGACATTTCGATCGCGAACATCAGCCTCACCGATGACGGAAAGTTTCAGAACAACGGCCTCAGTGCATCGGTCAACACTGTGAACAACCAGCACGCGGTTCTGGTTGTCAGCACTCGAATTCTGCGGAATTCACACAGCCTGGACACGCCCCGATTTGCACTGGGCATGTCGCGGACAGCGAATCCCCCCTGGCTCAAGTTCATCCCGGTATTGCAGGATATTCTTGGCCCTCAAGTCACGCCGTACAGGGTCTACAAGGTGTGTTACAACGACCTTCGGAAGGCATGGTCGGCGCAAAGCCGCGATACCCAGCGTGTCTGCCCGCGCGGTGTCTGGGGCGACAAGGCCAAGGACTAGTAGCGAAGGATCGCGGCGACACCTTCGCAATCAGCCAGGAGCGCCGCTGCCTCACCGTCCACCGGCACGACGTCAGCTCGGGTCGTCAGTGCCTGTCGAATCAGCTCCTCGTGCAGATCACCGGTCCAGGTGGCCGGATCCCAGCCCACAAGCAGCGTTGCCACGCGACCCTCTGCCAGCGCCCCACCGGTGGTCTCCCGGCCGGTTGTGGCCGCAGATCGCTCTCCGCTGGTCACCGAGGTCACCAGGTCGCGGTCGCGGGCCTGCCGCCACTCTTCGATCAGTCCGTGCGATCGCTCGACGAGATCCTTGTGGGAATCCTCAACCAGCGTGGCCGCACCGCCATCGATCACGTCCCATGCGGCCGTCGTCGACGCGAGCGGCGTGCGAAATGATGCGGGCCCCCAGGCGACCACGCGCTCCCAGCTCAGGGCACCGGCAAGCTGTGCAACGACCTTGGGCGCATCGCCGGCGAGAAAGTGCTCACTCGACGCGTGGATTCGACGCTCGACCCCCGCCCGGCCAGCTGCATCGGCCACGGCATCCGCACCGTGCCCTTCCTTCAGCTTCCACTCGTCCGTCGCACGCTGATGCTCGAACCGCAGCACGTCCTGAATGCCCGTTGAATTCCACTGCCAGATCGCCAGCGTATCCTCGGACGCAGCAACGAGGCCGGTGGTAGCTGTTCGCCCGCGCGCGGCAATCAGCGGCAACAGCTGTGGCCACTCGCCCCAGGTTGCCTGCGTCGCTGTTGGAACCTCGAGGGTGATCCAGCGATCGTTGTCGCCACTGCGCTCCACGGCCAGTACCCCGACAACCGATCGATGTCGAACCGGTGATCCCAGCACTTCAGGAAGCGTTGCCTGTGCACGCTCGACGGTCGCCTTCAGCAGTTCTGCAGACTCGTGGTCTGCTCCACGATCGCTGAGCAGCTGGTGCAGTTCATGGCGAATCTCGACCTCCCACGCCTGTGGGTTCGCAAAGTCGACTGATGCGTACACGGTGACCACACCGTGCTCACTCGCCGTGACCGCGAGGTCATGAAGAAGACTGTCATCAAGCGTGGAAATTTCCTGCAGCTGCTGCATCGTGCTCTCCTGAAGCAGATTTTCGGTACTCGTGACCCTACCAGTGACGCACGCACAGCCCGAAGGGGAAAAGCCGAATCATCCGTCCGCGTCTGCACGCAATCGAATCCAGAGGGCCCGCGCGTGCGCGCGGACAGTGCCGTCGGAATCGATCAACGCACTCGTCGACGTGTGTTTGCGACCGTCAGCCGTGCCTCGCCACGCAGCCACGACCAGCTCCTCACCTGCACGAACCTCGTGTTCCCGCCACACAGCGAACTGCGCCAGCACCATCGGCTGGTCGTCGTCCGGATCAGCCCACGGTGCGGCCGTCGGACAGTCGAGTGCACTCCAGATCAGCGGTGCCGGCACGAGGCCGTCCGGGTCGGCCCATTCTCCCGGGACCGTCCAGTCACACGCCCAGGTGCGTCCGTTCTCCAGTGGCCCACAGTGAATCGACAGGCCATCTGACCGCTCAGTCCCACAGCAGAAGCACGTCGGAAATGGGTGATTGTCAGCAAACGCAAATCGCTGCCGCGCACTGCGTGCCTGCGCAAGCGTCGGAAACGGCGTCGTTGGAGCCGGGGCCGTTGACAGGCTCGCTGGCACCGCAGTAACCGGGTACCCCTCCAGAACGACCCGGCCTTGGGCATCGAGGGCAACCCAGCGATCTGCCCGACGCTCCACCTGAAGCACGTCGTTGAGTGGCGGTGGCAACCGCAGCGAGATCACGCACGGTTCTCCAACGAATCCGGCAAGCAGTCCGGCGCTGTAGCCGCCATTTCCGCTGCCCACCGGACCGTTGAAACGGTCGGAGATGAGGATCTGTGATGCCGTCATTCGTGTCAGTGAATCCATGCGCTGAACCTTACCCGGCCTACGAACGACGACGCTGGCGAACGGCCGCCGCGCGCCGTAGGATCGCCGGATGAGCTCGATTACACACGCGTCAGAACCTGGGCCCGACTCGGAGCTGCCAGGCTGGCATACCCCATTCGAACGAGTGGCCGCAGCTGAATGGTTTGGCAATCTCGTCATCATTGTCATCATGCTCAATGCAATGGTGATCGGCGCCGAGACCTACGGTGCGATCTCCAGCCGGTTTGGACACGTGCTCGACCTGGTCGACCGAGTGTTTCTCTCGTTCTTCATCGTCGAGCAGCTGATCAGAATCGCTGCCGTGCGGTTTCGCCCTCACGTGTATTTTCGATCGGGCGGCAACGTCTTTGACTTCTTCGTCGTCATTGCGGCGTTCATCCCCGGTCTCTCGGGCAATACCACCGCGTTACGACTGGTGCGCCTGCTGCGAGTGACGCGA
>CAYNNW010000108.1:0-2200 GCA_964398435.1 uncultured Gaiellales bacterium
TTCATGTCGGCGAAGACGACGTCCTCGACACCGTCGTGGAGGTAGCTCTCGCCACGCGCAGACACCTCGGTTGGAGCGTCGCCGATCAGGTACATCAGTGTCGCGACATCGTGCACGCCGAGCGACCACAGGGCGTTCTCATCTCGCCTGAATTGGCCGAGGTTCAGCCGGTGCGAGTACGCGTACAGCACGTCGCCAAGTTCGCCGGATCCAATCAGCTCCTTCACGTGCGCAACAGCAGGGTGATACTCAAGCAGGTGCCCGACCATCAGCTTCACACCGCGCTCGTCGGCGAGAGTCGCGAGCTCTCGAGCCTCTGCTGCAGTCAGCGCCAGCGGCTTCTCGATGAATGTGTGCTTGCCGGCCTCAATCGCCTGCTTGCCCAGCGAGAAGTGGGTCGGTACAGGGCTGGCGAGGACGATCGCATCAACTTCATCGTCCTCGAGCAGGTCGTCGAAGCGCGAGGTCATTGTTGTCTGCGGAAACGCGGGTGCATGTCGCTCGCGCAGGTCGTCTGACAGGTCGCACAGATACTTGAGGCGCGCTCCAGGCAGTCGGGAGAAGTTGCGGGCCAGGTTGGGGCCCCAGTATCCGAGTCCGAGCAGTCCGACGGTGACGGTCACAGCTTCCACAGCCTTTCGTCCTGTTGGTGATCCTTGAGCACGTTGCGATAGTCAACGACCAGCGACGCGGTTTCAAGGATGTGTTCGTAATCGATATGCGAGTGGTCGGTCAGAATGACAACTGCATCGGCCGCTGCAACCCGCTCGTCCGTCAGGTCGACCGAGAAGCGAGCATCTCCTGGAGGCGCCGTCACACCGTGCCCGCCGTGAATCTCGGGCACGAAGCGATCGTGGTACCGGACATCTGCGCCGCCGCTGACCAGCAGCTCAAGCACCTTGATGGCGGGTGATTCGCGGTAGTCGGTGATGTCGCGCTTGTACGACATGCCGAGCAGCAGGACTTTCGCGCCATTCAGCGCAATCTGCTTGGTGTTGAGTGCGCGCTTCAGCTTCTGCACGCAGAAGTACGGCATGTTTGAGTTGATCTTGCCGGCCAGTTCGATGAACTCGGTCGAGAAGTCATACTCGCGGGCCTTCCAGGTCAGGTAGAAGGGGTCGATCGGAATGCAATGTCCTCCGAGGCCTGGGCCGGGAGTGAACTTCATGAAGCCGAACGGCTTGGTTGCCGCTGCCTCCACGACTTCCCAGATGTCGATCCCCATGCGATCGCACAGCATGGCCAACTCGTTGACCAGGGCGATGTTCACCGAGCGGAAGATGTTCTCGAACAGCTTCGTCATCTCAGCGGCTTCCGGGGTGGTAACCGGCTGAACCGTGTCAATCGCCCGCTCATACAGCGCGACGGCCCGGTCGGTGCAGGCAGCGGTAACGCCCCCGACAACCTTGGGCGTATTGCGGGTCTGCCACGTGGGGTTGCCGGGGTCGACCCGCTCGGGCGAATAGGCCAGGAAGAAGTCGCGGCCCGCAACCAGGCCGTCGGCCGAGAAGATCGGCAACAACAGGTCGCGCGTCGTTCCGGGATACGTTGTCGACTCAAGCACCACCAGCTGCCCCTGCTGCAGGTGCGGCGCAATACGGCGTGCTGCAGCCTCAACGAGTGACAGATCGGGTTCGCGGTTGCGGCTGAGCGGTGTCGGCACGGCGATGATGATGGCGTCAGCCTTGGCCAGGTCGCCAAATCGCACCGATGCTGCAAATCGCTCTTCGCCGACGTGCCGCGCAACCTGCTCATCAGGAATGTCGTCGATGTAGCTGCTTCCGCAGCGAATTGCCTCGACCTTCGAGGCGTCGACGTCGATTCCCAGCACCGATACGCCGGCGTCGGCAAACGTCATTGCAAGCGGCAGTCCGACGTAGCCGAGACCAACGATTGCAACGTCGGGCTTGAAGGTTGATGGAAGGGCTGATCCCGGTTGATTGTTCGGGGAGGTGGTGACGGTCATGGCTCCTCGTTGTGCTGGCGGGTCCCGGTTGTGGAGCCCTCACGCAGATGGTGTGCGCGGCGGTCATGGTGCGCGCGCGCTCTAATTCTTACGTGAGCGCGCGTATTCATGCTACGCCGCCGGGTTGGTGCAGCGCTACAGCAGGTCGGCAGTGGACGCCACCCGCTCGATCAGCGAGGCCACAATCCGGTCGGAGGCATCGCCCATCCCAAATGGCGCGGCCGATGCAGCGTG
>CAYNNW010000108.1:2210-2515 GCA_964398435.1 uncultured Gaiellales bacterium
TCCGGCGGCAAGTGCCCGCTCGACCGCTCGGGCCATTCGCTCGGGGCTGGTATGGACAAGCGTGTTCGCACCGGCTTCCACTGTCTCGATCCATTCCGTCGTGTCGCGCAGGGTCACACACGGGGTGTCGTGGAGGAACGCTTCCTTCTGGAGCCCTCCGGAATCGGTCAGCACCACCACGGCATTGCGGACCAGTGCAGCCAGATCCAGGTAGCCGAGTGGAGGAACCATCTTCAGGCCAGGAATCTCTGCAATGTCGACGTGCAGGCCGCTCCGCTCCAGTGCGGCCTGAGTACGAGGATGAA
>CAYNNW010000108.1:2525-6932 GCA_964398435.1 uncultured Gaiellales bacterium
ATGAATCGGGAAGATCAGTGGTATTCCCAGGGTGCGCAACCCCTCCACCAGCTGGCCGAGCGCAGCGGGCTCGGTGTTTGAGGCGCGGTGAATCGTCAGTACGCCAAAGGCTTCACCGTCGGCCAGGTCGAGTCGCTCTGCCAGCGCCGGCCAGCGTTCATCTGCCGTCCCGGCCGTCAGCAGTGCAATGTCTGTCATCACGTCCCCGACGAGCTGCACATTGTCGCCGGCTATGCCCTCGCGGCCCAGGTTCGAGACCGAACGGGTCGTTGGGCAGAACAGCAGCTCCGACATGTGGTCGACGAGTACGCGGTTGATCTCTTCGGGCATTGTCCGGTCGAACGACCGGAGTCCGGCCTCGATGTGGGCCACGGGGATGTTCAGCTTGGCTGCTGCCAGCGCTCCCCCAAGCGTCGAGTTCGTGTCCCCGTAGACAACAACCGCATCAGGCTTTGTTGTTCGCAGGATCTCCTCGATCGGCGGCAGCATTCGCGCGAGTTGCTCAGCGTGTGAGGCGCTGCCCACGCCCAGACTGTGATCGGGGCGCGGAATCTCCAGTTCGTCGAGGAAGACTCCTGCCAGCGCATAGTCGTAGTGCTGGCCGGTGTCGATGACCGTTGCCTGGATCGCGTCAGCGTGTCGCGCCAGCGCGCGGTGCACCGCGGCATGCTTGATGAACTGCGGCCGGTTTCCGAGAACGACGACTATGTGGGCTGTGCGCGTCACGCCCGTATTCTAGAAGCCCCTCCCGGCCGCCCGGCCGCGGGTAGCGCTGCGACGTTGCATGCAGTGTGTGGTGGCAGCCTGCGCGGCGCGCCTGCCCGTCCGAGCCAATGTTCGTGTATGCGCGATCGTGAGAGACGACTGACATGTCGCCCGCATTGCGATTGCGGCCACCCCCTGGCCCATCGTGTCAGTCGTCCATTCGCCTGACACTGGCGTCGATTCACGCCGCGGCAAAGGGTGGAAAATCCATGCAAAACTACCCTCCGGTCCGGCGCTGGATACACCGACTGACAATTGACTGACACAAATTCGAATTTCTGCGCTACGATGAGGTCGTGCACCAATGCACAACATGTCAACCGCGTGGACGAGAAAATGTCATCAGATCATCCATCGCCACGCACACACGGAGAGTGACGAGATGAAGTTCCCAGGGTTCGACGCTATTGCGATGCTCCTGTTGATCGTAGGCGGCCTCAACGCCGGTCTGGGCGCAGTGGCCAACTACGACGTGATCGGTACCGTGTTCGGCGACTCGATGTTCTCCACAGGGATTTACGCCCTGGTTGGAATCAGCGCGCTGTACACAATCGCCCACCGAATGGGTTGGGCGCCAGGCAGCAGCGACAGCTGACACTTCCAATACAGGAAGCGGTAAGAGATCGGGGGCGGCCATCTGGCCGCCCCCGACGCGTTTCATCACACATGCGGGGGCGGTGGAGGTGGTGCCGGTGGCACCGCTGCTGGTGGAAGCGGCGCAGCCTGGACGGGGTGCGGCTGCGCTGCCGCAGGCATCGCCGGAGGAGCTCCAGCGTTCCCTGCCATGCTCGAATACATTGATGGCGCCTGCAGCGCCGGATCGGCTACCGGAAGGGGTGCGGCAGGTGCCGGCGGGGCGTATTCAGCCGGGACGGGAACCGCACCGGGCACCGTCGCTGACCCTGGAAGTGGGTGGTGCTGGGCCGCTGCCGCCGCCTCCGCGGCAGCTCGTTCGGCTGCAGCCGCTTCCGCTGCAGCCACCTCGGCAGCGTGGCGCGCGTCGGCCTCGCTCTGCGCTCGTGCCGATTCCAGCTTCAGCTTGAAGTCCTGTCGGCTCGTCACATGGTGCATCGCTTCTTCTTCATCAATGCGGCCGGCCATGATCAGCTTGAGCAGCGCCTGATCGAATGACTGCATTCCGTAGAACTCGCCCTCTTCGATCGCCTCGGTAATCTTTCCGGTCTCTTCCGGCGTCGTGATCATGTCCGAGATGCGATTCGTGTTGACCATGACCTCGACTACCGCCACCCGGCTGTCGTCGACGGTGCGTGCAAGGCGCTGACTGACAATTCCCTTGAGCGCACCGGCAAGCATCGCGCGAGCCTGGCTCTCAGCGTCAGATGGAAACAGGTCCAGCACTCGTGCGATCGACTCGGCTGCATTGATCGTATGGAGCGTGGCGAGCACAAGGTGGCCCGTCTCGGCAGCGGCCAGCGCCGTTCGCATTGTCTCTTCATCCCGGATCTCGCCGATCAGAATGACATCGGGGTCCTGTCGCAGTGCTCGCCGCAATGCCTGCTGGAAGTCTGCCGTGTCAGTCCCGACCTCGCGCTGCGAGACCAGCGACGAATGGTTGGGGTGGACGATCTCGATGGGATCCTCGATCGTCAGGATGTGCTTGGCAAACGTTCGGTTGATGTGGTCGATCATCGCTGCAAGCGTTGTGGTCTTGCCTGAGCCCGTTGCTCCGGTCACGAGGATCAGCCCGTGTGACTCGTTCGACATGGTTCGGATGGCCTCGGGCAGCTGGAGGTTGTCGAAAAGCGGCACGTTCGATGGAATTGCGCGCAGCGTCATTGCGGGCCGCCCCCGTTCCCGAAAGACATTGACCCTGAATCGGGCAACGTCTTCGAGTGAGTAGGCAAGATCTGCCTCTCCGGCCGCTCGGAATTCTGTGACGCGATCCGGAACACGTGCGCTCAGCACCTCGAACATCTCGTCAATCAGGCCGCCGTCCAGCTCGGGCATCCCCTCGATGGGCTGCAGGCGGCTGTTGCGCCGCATGAAGGGAACTTCGCCCGGCCGCAAGTGCAGGTCGCTTCCCCCCTGCTCGACCGTCATACGCATGCAGGCATGCAGCAGCTCCCTGACCTGGTTCATTCGATCACTGGTAACCGGCGAGTCTTCCATACCAGCCTGCATCGGCAGGGAGGCGCCGGTTATTGAGCCCTTCAGCCCTGTTCGCGACTCAGTTCGTCGCGGACGGCCGCCAATGCATTGATCACCCGTGGAAATCCACAGAACGGAACGCAGTGCAGCAGTGTTTCGACCAGCTCTGCCGGCGAGACCCCTACATTTCGTGCAACGCGCGCATGGATGCGGAGCTGCTGTTCGCAGCCGCCCATCGCGACGAGGGCCCCTATCGTGACGAGTTGCCGGCGCGCCGGATCCAACTCGGTGCGGGAGTAGCAGTCACCGTAGGCGAACTCGACTATCCATTTGCCCAGATCCGGGGCAACCTGTGACACCTCTTCAATGACTCGGGGCGAATTCGTTCGGTGTATCTCGGTGAGCGTTGCCCATCCCCGATCCCAGCGGCGGGAATCCGGCTCAGCGGGCTGTGACGGTGTCGGCATCGTGTTCCTCCGGTGGTGCCAGCACGCCGCGACGGTTCAGCTCATCGAGCAGACGGCCAGAGGCCGCGACGGTCAAGTGCACGTTGTCATGAAAGTCGTCTGCCTGGATGCCAACGTCCCGACCATCTCGAGCGTCGACAACGGTGATTGAGTGCCGCTTCGACAGGCGATCAAGCCAGTGCATGACGCGGCGTTCCCGTTCTTGTCTGCCAACGCGGTTGAGCTGCTTTCGCGCCCAGGGATGCACTGGCATGACGACCAGTGTGGGCGTGTCACCTCGCCGGTTGAGCAGCGTGATGGCGGATTCCAGGTGACGCTGCGACGACTCATCCAATTCCCCCGACCCCGATCGGTATGAGGTAGCCCGATACCGGGCAGTTTCGTTGCGGAGGAGCTCGCCGGCATCGCTGCCGGCGAATGGATCGGCAATACGGAAACCATCGGAGCGAAAGCGTCGCTGTGGCGGAACGCGATCGCCCATCAGGGCTCCTCGTCGGCGGGCTCGCTTCAGCGCCTCGATACTCAGTGTGGTCGTCTGCATCGTCAGCATTGGTGTTGCAGCGTCGACGAACATCTTCACCCTGTCCGTCGCAGCCAACTGCCTGCGGAGCTGTGGTACAGCCAGTGAGCCGGGGTTTACGGGCGAATCAGTGAGCGACGTGTCGATGTCGATCGTCCAGATCGCATGGAGAGTTGGGGGCTTCTGTGATGTCGATCTGCGCGCCGGGAATCGCTCGTTGAACAGGGAGACCATTGCGTGCATGTCGATCGGCTTGCCGGCTGACAGTGACGCGTTGAATGCGGTGCGCCCAGTCAGACGCGTTACGACGGCCGGATCCATGTTTCGCGCCGAGGAAGAGCCCAACACAAGTACGTCCGGCGGTGTACGCAGGCGGTCGATATGCCATGCCTTGCCTGCGCGTGTCCGGGATTCGGTGGACACCGGTTGCACGATGCCGGTTCCAACGGCTGCGGTCGGATCGACCAGCACGTTGAATCCTCCTACTGACAGCAGCAGTACCACCAGCAGTCCACCGAACGACCTTGCGAACGAACGGAATTCGCT
>CAYNNW010000109.1:0-6910 GCA_964398435.1 uncultured Gaiellales bacterium
GACAGCGCCGCGCCCAGCCACCCTCCGTGGTCCACGACCGAGGCCGTATCAAAATCACGTGGCGCAGCGGTGCCGTCGCCGAGTCCGAGCGCATCGCTGCCAAGTGCCAGCAGCAGCGCAGGCACCAGAACGTAGAGCCCCGCTCTGAAGGCACCGGGCTCAGCCAGCTCGCTGCGGGCAAGCACCAGCACGCCCACCACCAATGCCAGCACCGGCAGGAAATATGCAGCACCGCCACACAGCACCAGCATGCCGTGCCCCATCGTGACGCCGACCCAGCCGCCGCGCCAGCCAAGCAGCAGCACGCCACCCAGGTACAGGCCCAGCGCTATCGACGTCAGCCCGCCAACGTCACGCCATTGCCGCGGTCCCAGACGTCGTGCAGCAGCACGTGCACTGGCCCGCTTGGCGGGAGTACGGGCGGACGACTTCGTTCGCTTTCGGGTCGACGTCGAACGTCGCTTTCCACCTGATCCTCGCGTGCCGGCCAACCACGTCCCCCTGAATACGACGCACCTCTATGCGGTTGCGTTCGACGGCGCCGGCAGAAATCCTGCCGGGTTCAGCCTTCCTGAACGACGACGGGCACGATCAGTGGCGAGCGGCGGTCGTGCTCATATGCCGCGCTTGAGGCGGCCTCCTGCAGCACCATCTCGAGGCGTTCTGGCTCAAAGTGAGTGGCCGCCTCGGTCTCGAGAACGCGCCCCACGGCCTGAAGGACCTCATCGACGATCACGTCATCATCATCGACAACGCCGCGCGGAATTACCTCGATCGATCCCGGCGGATCGTGCGGAGTTATTCGAGCAACGACCACCAGAACACCGTCGCCGGACAGCTGCTGCCTGTCCTCGACGATCCGCTCGACGAGCTCTTCGTTCGAATGTCGATCGAGCAGACGCTGACCGACATGCACGAACTCCCCGCTGAACGACGCCTTTCCACCACGCAGCTCAACGACTCGGCCATTCTCGCCCATCAGGACTCGGCCACTGTCGACTCCGGTCATGGCCGCGAGTTCGGCATGAGCACGAAGATGACGCCACTCGCCGTGGACCGGCATGAACCACGCGGGTTGCACCAGCTGCAGCAGTGTTGCCAACTCCTGCGACGAGCCGTGTCCGGAAACATGAACCTTTGCGTTTTCCTGGTGGAAGATCCGCGCACCAGCACGGGACAGCTCGTTGACCATTCGGTGAACACGAATCTCGTTCCCGGGAATGGTGCGTGAGCTGAGAATCACGGTATCCAGCGGATCGGGCGACAACGCGGGATGTGATCCCCAGGCTATGCGGTGCAGCGCTGCCAGCGGCTCGCCCTGCGAACCGGTGCAGAGCACCATGACCTCTGACGGGTCGATGTCGTCGAGTTCCTTGGGCTTGACGAAGCGGGCTCCACCCGCATCAAGGTAGCCCAGATTTCGCGCAATGTTGGTGTTGCGATTGAGTGATCGCCCCAACATGCAGACAGCTCGACCGCTCTCGTGTGCAATATCGACGAGTTGCTGAATGCGGTGAATATGACTGGAAAAACAACTCGCTACGACCCGTCCCGGAGCGCGATAGACGATGTCCCGGAGCGGCGAGGCAAGCGTCATCTCCGACCCGGTCATCCCGGGAATGTCCGCGCAGGTGGAGTCAGCGAGATACAGCGCCACTCCATCCGCACCCAACTCGGCAACGTGTGACAGATCGGTTCGACGCTGGTCGAGTGGTGACGGGTCGAGTTTGACGTCACCGGTGTGGAAGATCGTCCCCTCCGACGTGTGGACTGCTACAGCCACCCCATCCGGGATCGAGTGTGCCACCCGAACGAACTCGAGCTCAAACGGACCCAGCTGGATCGCGTCTTCCTCGGGGACAGCCTCGGTCCACTCTGTCGAGGAGACGAGGCCGTGCTCGTCGGCACGGCTCTTGAGCAGCCCCAATGTGAAGCGCGTGGCGATGACCTGCGGAACCGACACTTCGCGCATCAGGTATGGCAGCGCACCAATGTGATCCTCATGGCCGTGGGTGATCACGACACCGATCAGCTTGTGGGCATTCTCAACGACGTAACTGAAGTCGGGAATGACGACGTCGACCCCGAACATTCCCTCCTCGCGGGGAAAGGTCAGCCCACAGTCGATGAGCAGCATGGCGTCGCCCTGCTCAATGACCGTGACGTTCTTGCCGATTTCGCCAATCCCGCCCAGCGGAATAACGCGAACCGGCCCCGATGACTTCTGGTCAGCGGCCATCAGCGCGACACGACCGAGTCGCCGAGCAACTGCTGTCGCTCCAGCATCGATCGAATCCGCGCACGCTGCATTCCGGTGACGTCACACAGCGGCAGTCGGGGTTCTCCGACGTCGAAGCCAAGTTCGGCCATTGCAGCCTTGATCGGAATGGGATTGGTGCTGATCGCCAATGTCTCGTAGACATCCTGCAGCTGTTGATCGAGAAGTGCCGCTCGCTCGGCGTCGCCAGCCTTCCAGGCCTGCACGAGCTGCCCCATACGGTCACCGACAAGGTGCGAGGCGACACAGATCCCACCAACGGCACCGAGCGGCAACATCGGCATCAGGGACGTGTCGTCGCCCGCATAGATGGCAAGCTCGGGAGCCCGCGCCGCAATCTCACTGGTCTCAGCGAGATCCGGATTGGCCTGCTTGAGCGCCACGACGTTGTCGATCGCGGCGAGTTCGACGATCAGTGACGGGTCAAGGTTGATGACCACTCGGGCAGGAATGTTGTACAGGATCACCGGTGTGTCGCCTGCTGCGCGCGCGACCTGGGTGAAGTGCCTGACAAGCCCTTCGCGCGGCGGCTTGTTGTAGTAGGGCGTCACGACCAGCACGCCGTCGACGCCAGCTCGCACTGCTTCACGGGTCATCTCGATTGCGTGGGCCGTGCAATTGCTTCCGGTGCCCGCGATGACGGGAGCCCGACCAGCGAGTTCATCAACTGCGGTTCGGATGACCGCCAACTGCTCGTCGTGCGTCAGCGTCGGTGACTCACCGGTGGTTCCGCAGACGACGACGGCATCGGATCCGTGTGAGACCAGATGTCGAAGCAGCACGCGAAGCGCGTCGTGGTTGACGGTACCGTCCGCCCCAAATGGTGTGACGGCGGCCGTAACGATTGCTCCAAAGGGTGCATCCATAGTGGGATTCTACCGGGAGAGCAGGTCACCAGCCCCCTCGGCCGGCGGCGGGGAGTGCGTGGCCCGGGTCAGCCGCCGGCGAAGAATCGATCAGCGTTCTTCTTTTCTTCCGGCGAGAGCGCGTCATACCAGGCTGCGAACCGGGCGATCTCCTCGCGCTTTTTCTTCTCCTCGGGCGTCTCGGCCGGAGCCGCTGGCGGCTGTGCCGCAGGCGGAGTTGCCGGTGCCGCAACCGGATTCGCAGCTGGAGCAGTCGCGCCCGACATGACGGTCGGTGTGACCTGTCCTCCTGCTGCAACCGTGTTGACGAGCTGTGTGGTTGCAGGTCGCGGCTGACCCGCAAGCGCCGCAAAGTTGCCGGCTGCAACTGTACCTGTGGCCGGTGCGCTGCCGGGAATCACGGTCCCGCCGACGACCAGTCCGCCACCGGAAATGCCCGCGGGGGCGCCACCAGCGTTGACGACCATGCCCGGCGATTGATTGAAACCGAAGCTGCCAAGGGACCCTGCGCCACCTGCATTGACGGTGATGCCGGTTCCGCCGCCAAGCCCGAAGCTCTCAAGCGTGCTCGCGCCTCCGCCACCGGCAATGATGCCACCGCCACCGCCAAGGCCGAAGCTCGACAGCGAACCACCGCCGCCGCCACCAAACACCGTGGCTCCGCCCGATCGTCCCAACAGACCAAAGCCTGAGGTATCGCCGCCGGCGTTGATCACGATCCCGTCGGCGCTGCCGGCCGAAATATCGAACGACCCCAGTCCACCGCCTGTCACACCACCAGAACCCAGCAGCCCGAAGCTTGAGGCCACGTCACTGGGTCCACCTGCGAGCACAACCGGATCTGCGGTCGTTCCAGGTGACCATGGGAGCGCCATGCCAATGACAACCGGCTGCTGATCCGTGGCAGGGGTGTACGAAAAAGACAAAACATTGTAGATGGTCATCGCGCCGGTCGCGGCATCGAATCACGGGACGGAGGGTGGCGTGGTCATCGGTGGACCGGACGGCGGTGTGGCCAGAGCTTCGGCCTCGGGCGTACCCGGGTGAGGTGGTGTCGCCGTCCCTGTCGACATATTCGAGCTGATGCCCGGATTGATCATCGTCCCCCCAACTCTGACTTCCGGACAGTGCCGTCCCTGATACTGAAATTCACGGAAGTCTGGCTGTTGCTTTCAGCGTGCACCAAGGTTGCGGATCTGGCAAGAGGTAGCTGCACGCATCGATCGGCGCTGAATGCGACAGCTAGCCGCGATGCAGGTTGCCGTTGGCATCCGCTGTAACACGGATGTCCGGTACGTACTCACCTGGTCGTCGACCGACGTTCACCTGGCCAGTGCCCGTTAGTGCAGCCCGGGGCTGCGTGGTATACGTCGACGCCAGCGGGGCGCGGTAGCCCGTGGTTACGGGTGCGGCATATCGCTGACCGGTGTAGCTCTGGAGTGCACCGGTGCCGGTCGGAGCCAGCATCGAGCCACGGGGCCTGACTTTCGTCCGAATCTGGTCCCAGAACTGCGCTTCCTCGGGCGTCAGCGGCGAATTCACTCCTCCGCCGGCGCTCGGGCCGCCCAATCCAAACGAGGCTCCCAGCCCCGTCTCGCGAATGATCTTCAGTTCTTCAGCGGTGAACCCGCCTGCAGCACCCGCGGCTCCCGTGCCAGCCGGATTATTGACGCTGTTGAGGAACGCGAGCTCATCAGCGGTCCAGCCCAGGTGGGCTGCGCCGCCGGTTGCGTCGCTGCCAACGAATGCGTTGAGCAGTGCCTGATCGGCCGGGGCGAGCGCGGGTGTTTCAGCCTCGGCTGGTGCACGCACTGACGCAGCCGTGCGGGCTGGTGCTGCTGCTCCGATCATTGGCTGCGTCGCGTTCACGACTGATCCGTCCCTCGTCCCATCGAGTGCCTCCCATGACACTCGTCTGCATCCATCGTGCATCGGACGGACGGATATGTAAAGGGGTGTCAGCTCGCCGAGTCGCGAGCGGAATCAACACGGCCGCCGGGCGCCGGTATCGACAGGGATATCGGCTCGACAACTCCCTCAGCGGCCCGAAGCCCGCTGATCACCGCGGTCAACTCAGCAGTGGATGACTCGGGCCATGGCCGGAAGCCAATGTCCACGGTCAACGTGTCGGCAAGCAGGTCCTCACCACAGATTCCGCTGGCTACTGGTCCGCCGTCCAGCTGCAGTTCCACCGTCGGCCAGGTCACGAGTGCGTCGTCATCGGAACGGACACCGTCTATTCGCAGGCGAAGGATGCCTCCCTCGTCGTACTGCTCGAGTGCAACGGCGACTACAACAACACCCTCGGACCGCGCCCATCGCTGCACGGGAACGACGCCACGAAGGTCGCGCGGGGAGAAGTACATGCTGCGCAGACCTCGACGTGCGGCGGGAATGGTCCCCAGCAGCGACGCCGACGCTGCGATGTCCGGAACGAGCTGAGCCCGATATTCACCGTCACCCGCGCGTGCGGTAACCGACTCCACCCGACGGGCGTCAGGGCCGATAGCCAGGAACCAACCCTCAATCACACGGACCTCATCGTGTGTTCCGTCCTGGAAGACGATCGTCAATGAATCAACATCCAGTCCCGTCCACCCTGACACGGCGCGCCGTGTACCCAGCGGATGCTCGTGTGCCGTAACCAGCCCGTCCGGCGAGTACAGCCTCGAGAAGGCCCGCGCCGCGTCCCGCTCAATCCAAGGCTGTCGCACACGTGCGGCCTGGATCACTGCAGTGTTCTGGTCGCGCCCTTCGCCCGGAGTGTCTTCCTCGCTCGGCCACGGATGTTCGACGTCGTAGCTGATCAGCACGAACGCCTGGTCGTCGATCTCAATCGCATCGCGGACGCGAACAGTGTCCTCGCGAATACAGGCTGCAGGCTGCATGCGCCGCTCCCGGGCGACCCATTCGTCGATCAGGCCCTGCCAGGCTGTGGGATTGTTGCTGCTCACAACGCGTGCTCCAGTCCGACTACTAGTCCCGTCATAGATGGTACTGCCCCAACTGCCGCGGCAACACCCGCGGCATAACACGATCGGTCAATTGCATCGTGCCGGATGGTCAGGATCTCGCCCGGAGATCCAAAGACCACTTCCTGATGCGCCACTGCTCCGGCAAGGCGCAGACTGTGGACGGCGATTCCGTCCACGAATTCGCCACGCGCACGATCCTGAAGCTCGACCGTCTGCTGAACGCAATCCGAATGCTGCCCACGTGCATTGGCAACCAGTTGTGCCGTTCGCCGGGCGGTTCCGGAGGGAGCGTCGACCTTCGCCGCGTGGTGGATCTCAACGACCTCCACCGACTCAAAGTGGCGTGCCAGCGACGCCGCTGTCTGCATCATCAACACTGCGCCGATTGAAAAGTTGGGTGCGTAGAGCAGGCCCAGCCCGGCTGCATCGAACCGGTGCCCAAGCTGCATCAGCTGGTCGTCCGGCACACCGGTCGTTCCCAGCACCAGGTGCATGCCGCGCGCCAGTGCGGTCGCCGCGGTTGCCTCAACATGTTCGGCCTGTGTGAGGTCGACAATGACCGTCGGCCCTGCCGGCACGTCGGCCAACATCGCGAAGGCGGGTACGCCGTCCGGCAGCGTCCGTCGCGGCGCGCCCGTAGCGCTCGATGGAGCCACCACCGCCGAGAGCGTGACGCCGGGAATCGACGTGATCGCATGTGCGACGGCATTGCCCGTGCGACCGGTCGCCCCCACGAGAACAAATTCAACCGCTCCTGTCACGCCGCCACCTCGTGCCGCGGGTCACGCAGT
>CAYNNW010000110.1:0-6849 GCA_964398435.1 uncultured Gaiellales bacterium
CCTGCCGAGTGCCGCCCGGAACGATTCCGGGGTGCGCAGGGGGCGGTCGAATCCTGGCGATGACACCTCGAGTGCGTAGTCGCCGCAGTGGTCACGGACCGCCAGCAACACGTTCGCACACAGATCGTGTGTCACCCCGCCGGGCGCATCCACGAACAGCTGCACCGACTCGCCGGGATCGTCGAGGACGACGTCGAGCACCTCAACCTCAGGCAGCGCCGAGCGCACCGCCTGTTCCAGGCGGCTCTGCATCGCTCGTTCTCGCTGGTAATGACTGCTCATAGTGCGAAAAAAAAGGCGGGCGCCGCGGCCCACCGTAGTGCCGATCCGTTGTCGTCACCGCACTCCCCGATGGAGCCGGTAACTCCGCGAAGTATACACCCGAGAATCTGTGCATATTCCTGTTTCTGCAAAGTATTGTCATATTGCAAGAAGTGCAGTACGTTGAAGTCACATTCCCCCACGCAGTCGCGCTTCTCCGCACGACAGCATTCGGGCCGGTTGGCGCTCCCCCCTCCATCATGCGCCTCTCCAGCCGGACCATATGTCGGCCCCGACCGGTCTCTCCGGCGGGGCCGCTTCTTTTTGCGGGGTCAGCACCCCGTGCAAGACGGGGGCAGCACCCCGTGCAAGACGGGGGCAGCACCCCGTTGACGAGGTCGCCGCTGCGGCCGTACGCTGAAGTCGAGGGACCTCCCCACGCCGCGTGAGGGGATCGTCCACGGAGGGGGAGACTGCCACAGCGTGCCAGATGCCAATGGCAATACGAATCAGTCGCCGCGCATCAGCGTCAGTCCGGTGGTCGCTGCGCGCCTGCAGACACGCGTTGCCCAGCTGACCTCCTCTCCGACGAGCCCCCCTGCTGACCTGCCGGGCACTCCCACCACCACGCCGCCGGGCGTGACGACACCTGGCTCACGATTTCCTACCGGTTTTGACCGTTCAGCAGGCACAACAGTACGTCCTCCCGCGCTTGACGATGTCGTGCGGTCGGCGCTGCAGCACGCTGGGGGATCCACAGGGCCGGGCCAGATCGCCATGCCACACTGGTCACAGCCACAATTGCCCCTCGACTATGGAACTGGCCCGTCATCCTCGTCGACAGCACCTGCGGATCTTGGTGATCCGGTGCAGCCGACCGGAGCAGCTACGTCGTCACCGCAGCCAGGACCTGCAGGCCCGTCAGTGCGCGTGACGGTGTACGACGCATCGACGCCCCAACTCGACGGGGGTGCAGGGCGGATCGGCGATGCGCGCGAGGTGATTGCCTCCGGCCCGGACAACGCCGCCTGGGCAGCAACCAATGTCCAGAAAGGGCTCGACTGGTACCAGTCTGCATTTGGTCGAAACGGAATCGATGGCCGTGGCGGCAACGTGTCGGTCGTCGTCAACGACTACTCCCGTGACAAGGACAACAAGCTTGTCTTCGAGGGCAACGGCGGTTACTACGCAACGCGGCTGGCAGACGGATCGGTGGCCGAGGCCCTTCGATTCGGGCCCGGCACCGAGTATCGACATGCGAACGGCAAGCGGGTGGCGCAGTACGAGATGCAGGTCTCAGACGATCTGACAATTCACGAGCTCACCCACGGCGTCATTCGTCATGAGACAGGGCTTCTCGGAGGCGGCAGCACCGAGGCGGGTGCAACACATGAAGCGCTGGCCGACATCATGGCTGCCTCGGCGACCAGGGATTGGCGGATCGGCGAGGGGATGTACAAGCCGACCAGCGAAGTCCGGATGATGCGCAACATCGCCAACCCATACGATGCGTCCGCACTTCATCCGCTGGCGCGATCGATCCAGGAACTGGGTGTGGCCTGGAAGAACGGCGAGTTCGAAGAGCATGCCGGGTCAGGCGTCATCTCTACTCCCATTGCCAGGATGCAGCAACGACTCGGTGGCGAGTATGGCTGGAACTCGGTGGCAAGCCTGACCTACCGCACCATCACCAGTGCTCCGATGGGCGACATGTCCTTCAGGAGCGTCGCGTCGGCGCTTCGCGGATCTGCCACCACGATGTGGGGGCCCACTGATGAGCGAACGCGAGTCCTCGAAGAAGAGCTGCGGGCGTCGGGGCTATAGCGCGTAGCAACGGGACTGGCAGCCCCGAACCCGGAATCGCTCAACCGTGCAGCCTGTTCATGACCGTCGGCATCATGTCCCGCCGGCCCAGCAGATGCCCGCGCAGCAGCTCCTCGAACGCCTCACCGTCAATCGACCAGAGCACGCAGTCGCTGGCAGCCTCGACTGTTGCGGTGCGCGTCGCGGTGAAGAGCAACGCAGTTTCCCCGAAGAACTGCCCGGCATCCAGCTCGGCAACGTGGCGGCCATCGCGAAGAACCTCCAGCTGACCACTGACCACGATGTAGAAGCGGTCACCGGGATCGCCCTGTCGAACGACCGTCGTTCCTTCGGGAACCCGGTGCTCCTTGACAACGTGTGCAACCCGGTCGAGCTCGTCGGATCCAAGAGCGCTGAACAGCGGCAGTCCCTCAAGGGTTGATCGGCGGCGAGCCTGAACCTGCCGCCCGCGAAATGCTCCGATGTGTGGCGCAATGATCCGCTCGAAGGTCGTTCGTTCGAATGACAGCAACACGGCCGGTCGCATCGCACCGACCCGAACGGTGGCGTTGCGGGTGGTCAGGTCGAGCAGCCCTGTTTCCCCGAAGTAATCCGCTGGACCGAGCCTGGCCACTCGCTTCATCTTCCCGTCGTCGTCGGGATTGAGCACGCTGATCTCACCCGACTGGACGATGAAGAAGCGGTCGCTGTCCTGACCAATCTCGACGACGTTGGAAAACGCCGGATACGCCTCCTCGTGGGCGGCTTCGGCCAGCGCGCCGACCACCCACGAGTCCAGTTCGGCAAAGAGCGGCACGGTTCGCAGGAACTCGGCCCGCTCGGCCAGCATCCGGCTGATCGGTCGCCACGGCACCTGTTCGAACGATGAGACGGGGCCACCCTCGGCATCCGCATCGGCATCGGCTGACTCATCAGCAACCGCCGCAGGTGCGGCCCCGTCAGGCATGCCAATGTCGCCCGCTTCGGCGCTCGGGGCAACTGCCGGCTCCGTACCAGCAGGGTGTGGCGCATCGTGTCCGCCCTGGACGACCTCGTGAACGACGTCTACTGCCTCAGACAGCGCGTCGCGGGCCATCGCGCCGCCCTGGGCGTGCTGGCGGGCGAGCTCTACCGATCGGTGGGCAAGGTGCCGATCGAGCTGTCGATAGAAGTCGGGGGGCCAGGCTGCGAGCATGTCCTGCTCGTGCAGGCGGTCGGCAAGCCGCAGGAGGGGCTGCACGCTGAACTTGTGGTGCGCGGCGAGCTCCGCAACGACCATCTCCGCAACCGTCATTCGACCGTCGAACTGGCGAACGAGGCGCCCTTCCTCCTCGGTCAGCAGCAGGCGGGCTCCGGTCGACGTGCGCACCATCTCCCAGTGCTCGTCCTCGTCACCGCCCTTGTGACGACGCATTTTGACGTCAGGAGCGAGCCGCGGCTCGAGTGAGACGAGTCCAAACCGTTCGCCCAGTCGTATCCAGAAACTGCCCGCCAGTCGATCGGCGTTCGGCGAAGCGGGCCGTGACGACACCATCAGCTTCCCGATTCCTGCACGACCAGATCGAGCCGCACGGGCGATGGGTGCGGCCGGCACGATCCGCACCACAGTGCGTCCTCGACGACGAGTGCGCGGACGTGTCCGTCACCGCCTGGCCAGCTGGCCAGGACGTACGGCAGCGGGCCCGCATGCTCACGGCATGCAGCGCGACCACAGAATCGGCAGCAGCCAACCGCGTTGGATGAACAGGTCCAGCACTCCATCGGCTGGTGCATACCCGCTCAGGGACCGGGCGACACGCCCGGCGACGACGGTTATGCCATCTGTGCGGCGACCGAGAGGGCCTTGGGCAGGTTGATCAGGCCCCAGCCGAACTCGAGGTCGCGTCCGCGGGCGCCGATATCGACCGCCGACTCGTTGAGTGCGCGGTTGATCTGCTCAACGCTGAGGTTCGGGAATCGGCTCATCAGTGCGAGCACGGCTCCGCTGTAGTGCGGCTGTGCCATCGAGGTGCCCGAGTACGAGGCGTACTTGTTGCCCGGAACACTCGAGATCACGTCGACACCAGGCGCCGCAACGTCAGGCTTCCATCCCGGTGACGCACCGGTGTGTGGCAGCGGTGACGGGCCTCGTGAGCTGAACTCGGCAACCTGGCTGTCCTTGTCGACCGCAGCCACGGCGGGAATCTCAGGGAACTGCCCAGGCGACGAGATCGTCTCCGGACCCGGGCCCTTGTTGCCGGCTGACTTGACCGGTGAGATACCGGCAGCGACGAGGTTCTGCAGTGACTCCTGGAAAAAGTCGCTGAAGCCGGGAGCCGTCCACCAGGACATGCCAACCACGTCGGGGGCCATGCGCGGGTTCGGCGCGGTTCCGTCGACCTTGGTCGGTGCGAGCATCCACTGCAGTGCCTTGAGCAGGTTGTCAGCGTCACCCGTCAGCCCGTTCACGGCAATCCACTTTGCATCCGGTGCCACACCGATCGGCGCGCCGGGCGCCGTGCCCAGCACGGTACCGGTGGTGTGTGTGCCGTGTCCCTGCGTGTCGACCGGAACCTTCGATGCACCCGAGAAGTCGAACCAGTTGTAGTCGTGGCTGACCGTGCCGTCTTCGGCGCGACCACGGTAGGCAGCCTTGAGCGCCTCGTGCTCGCCATCAACACCGGTGTCGATGCTGCCGTAGACGAGTCCCTTTCCGGTGGCGCCTTCCTTCCAGGCGTCCTGGGCGCCGATCAGGTTGATGCCGTACGGTGCCTCGGTTGGGCCGGTCTCGCCGGCAGCCAGTCGTCGCCGACTGTAGAGGTCAAGTCCATACGCGGCGCCGCGCCATGGGGTAATCGACGGGTGATCGGGGTCACCGTTCGGCATCGTTGGAACTGCTGGCCACAGTGGGTTGCCACGACCGTCGTAGATCGCCTTTACCTGGTCGGTGCTGAACGCGGCTACGACGTCCTTCATCTTGCTGCTGGTTGCCCGCAGCACAAGCATGTTCGGCGAGACGAGGGTGGCGTATGACTGCAACGCACCCGCGCTCTTCAGCTGGTCGGCAATTGCGATCATCGGCTGCTGCGACGTTTGCGCCGTTTCAACCAATCGGTCCCACGCCGCCTGCTTGCGATCGGCGCCGCGCGCCATCTTCGAGAGGTCGCGCATATTGGGGCGAGCCTTGAGCTTGACGAGCAGGAGTGTTCCAGCGACCGCATCACTGGTTCCTGTGGGCAGATCGCCGACAGAGGGGGTTGCACCGCCGTTCACCGGCGCTGTGCGCTCAACGTGGAGGTTGGCTGCCGAGGCGACACGCGTCGTGCGCGCAGGCAGGAATCGGGATACACCAGCCGGTGCAGCCGCAGGAACGAAACTCATCAGTACTCCCTCGTCCGATACGAATGCGGTACGGGAGTCAATCGATTGAGACCACCCCGAAACCCGCGTCGGGCGATTGTGCCGGAGCTGGTGTTGCGGTGCGCAGGATCGAGTTTGACAGCCGGCCGCGTACGGCCAGCCGCATGAGGTCAATCAGGCCAGTCAGTGGGGCACAGTCCGCTATTGAAGACGCGTGACACGATCGCGGTGCTTCTTGCGGTTATCACCAGAGATCTTCGAGCGCGAGGTCCCGTGCACCTCATCGAACTTGATGTCGCTGCCGGTCACGGGCTGAGACTCGATCCGGGTCGTTCGCTCGAATTGATGTGATTTGTCGGTGTTGCGGTAGTAGCGATAGATGCCCCAATACGTTCCGCCCCCAACTACCGGGCCGGCCAGCAGTAGCCACCCACCATCCGAATCGCCGGAACTGAGCACAAACTGCATCGACGAGATCAGTTCACCCAGAACAATCAACGCACTCATCACGCACCCGCCAACATTGCGATGACAATGGCTTCAACGATTGAACCTGCGAGCAGGGCCGCTAGCGCCAGGCGCAGGTGTGCAACAGGAATGCTGCCCATCGTCGATCCCGTGCGCCCGTTCACTGCAATGTAGTGAACCATGCCCTTGCCCCCGGACTCGTGGTAGTACGAGTACAGCCACACGGGCAGATACATTGCTACCCAGCGCGATCCGTGCAGGTCGAGCCGCTCGGTCTCCCAGCGAACGCCTCGATCGTACTGGCTGGTCGAGTGCTCAATTTCCGAACGCGCAATCGAGAGCAGCTGGTCCTCAAGGACCGGCTGAACTTCAGCCACATCCCGGTCCCGCTTTTCCGACGTGAAGCCAACCAGGTAATTGGCATTCCACTGAACAGCTTCCTTCGTATCGAACGGAAGGATTGCGTTGATCACGTTGTTGGTGTTGACGAACGTATCCATGTTGGCACGGTCGTCTGACGATTCGATGATCAGATCATCGACCGTGAAGTCGACATGCCGCTCGACCTTGTAGATGTCAGCGTCATATGTGACTTCTTCACTGTCACCTCGCTTGACACGGTGCGTGTCAGTCAGAATTTCTCCCTCGCCGGCAACGTCGGCACTGACATTGCTGTCGATCACCATGTACGGCAGGTAGACACCTACGACGTTCTGAGGCTTGTACTCAGCAAGGAACTTGCGGTCGGCAAAGAAACGTCGCTTTCCTGCAAACGTATCGATCGCCTCGATTGCCTGGTCACGTGTCAGCGAGAACGGCAGTACCGCGTCCGGTACTGCACCGTTAGGCACCTGCTCGTTGATCGTGAGCACGTGACGACACCAGTGACACCGCGCAGACATCGTCTCACTCACATTGACGATGACGTCAGAGCCACAGCCGCCGCACTTGAGTGTGATGACGTCAGTGGCTTCCGCG
>CAYNNW010000111.1:0-3208 GCA_964398435.1 uncultured Gaiellales bacterium
CTGGGCTCGGCGGGTCAGCTTGCCGGGGTTCGCGACACCGTGGGCGCTGCCGCCGTCTGATCCAGCCGGGAGCACCGGTACCAGCCAATGCAGCCATCGACCGATGGCTCAGTGAGCGCGAGCGCGCAGTACGACCAGCCCGTCGGCAGCAGCATGCTCCTCCGCTGATCGGAAGTCGGCAGAGGTGGTCGGCAGTGCTCGCGGCGCGTGGTCGGGCGAGGGTTCGGGGACCGCTGGAAGCGGAGCGTCAGGTGGATCAATTGCATCGCTTCCCGAAGGTGGCTGAACGCCTGCTGCGCGATTGATCGATTCGTGTCGCACCGTGTGATCGGTCTCCCTGTGCCGGTTGTTGCGGCCTGGACACACGAGTGTCACAAGCCGCTGATCTGCGACACCCGTGGGTCGCACTGGTACCATCAAGCCGCAGATGTCCGACCACGTCAAGGATGTGGTGCAGGTTGCCGCAGGCAACTCCGATGCACCAGAGCTCACGGCCGAACTGTGGCGGGTGCCGAGCCAGCTGCGAACCGCCGTTGAATGGGTGCTCGAATGCCTGCTTGGCGGCATTACGCCTCGCTGGGCGCTCGCCCAGGCGGGTCTATCCGAGCCGCGAGATCCGTCGGTAAGCATTCGTTGCAGCGGCCGCGAGGAATCCGTCACCCTCGTGCTCGACATGGAGCAGTGGGAGCGGGCAATGCGCCCGGGGATCGGACGGCCAGACGGATCGGTCGATGCACTCGCGGAGGCGTTCTGGTTCCTTGCTCGAACCGAGGAAATCGACTCGCCAGCCGTCGCTGACGCTGGCGAGGATCGCCGAGATGAGCACGGTCGATTTCGCGCGCGTGCGAGCAGCAGTGCTCCCGATGAGCGCCCCGTCGACGAGCTTCGAAACCGAATCGTTACGCAGCTGGGACTGGGTGGGCGGTGGCGCCCATCGTCGTCGCCACGCTTCCGGGTAGCGCTCAGCCACGACATCGACCAGCTTGCCCGACGGACTCGCGTGCAGCGCCGTCGCCTGCTGCGCGAGCTGGTGCGGTCGCTTCGACACGGAGAGGTGGGGGCCACCGGTCGCGCCATGGCAGGCGCGGCAGGGATGTGCGGCTCACTCATCAGTGGTCGCGATCCCTGGGCCAATCTCGAGCGGATTGCGCAGCTGGAAGCGCGTCACGGTGCGCGTTCGACAAGTTTTTTTCTCGCAGCGCATGCCGACGTACACGATGGTGACGCGGCTTCGTACCTGGCACAGCGCGGGCGGGCGCTCGCGCACGTGCGCGACTCCCAGGGGGAGGTGGGGCTGCACGGCAGCTACCTCTCGAGTGTGACGGCCGGGAGCCTGAAGCACGAGCGCGAGACGCTGGAAGCTGCAGCCGGGTGTGCCATTACGTCGCACAGGTTCCACTACCTGCGCCACCGGCCGCCTCAGACATGGGATGACCTGGCTGATGCCGGAATATCTGCTGACGCGACGCTCGGCTGGGCGGAACAGCCAGGTTGGCGAGCGGGGACCGCACTGCCGTTCAGGGCCTGGAGCCATTCGCAGGGCCGGCCGCTCGACCTGGTGATTGTGCCGCTGGCTGCAATGGACGCCTCGTTCGATCAGCGATACCTCGATCTTGATGACGATCCGAGCGCAATTCGAGCGACGTTGTCGCGTCTGCTGGACGATCTGGCTGCATCAGGCGGGGCTGCCTCCATTCTCTGGCACAACGATCGTTTGGCTCATATTGGCGCGGGACATTGGCACCGGACGTGGGTCTGGCTGATCCAGGAAATCCGTTCACGCGGCGGCCAGGGCACAACCGTTGCCGACGTTGCACAGTGGTGGCGACATCGGCTGTCGACCAGCGCATGACAACATCCTTAGCTGGAGTGTTTCCAGGCGGGATGCCTATCAGTACCCCCTGTAACACCCGCGTTACACCACAAAGTGGCCGAATCTTGTATGCTTTGAGTTGTATAGTGATTATTAATCATCGGGTTGATTGGAGACTGGTGGATGGCAAAGCGTAGGAAAAGAGATAAGGGATTAGATGACTGGACGCAAGCCGTGCGGATTGCGGTGTCTCGCTACCTGAGAGATTCTGGACAAACCCACGAGCAACTAGCGAATTCGCTGAAGAATGCAACGGGCATAGATGTCCGACCTCAGCATGTGCAGAAATGGGCCAGCGGGGCGGTATTGCCGTCGTTACCGAACTACGTTGCGCTGCTGAGATTGGGAATAAAGCTACCGTGGGATGTTGAACCTAGGCCCGGCCGAAATGGGTCGAGGCTACCATTGAGTGTGGGAATCCAGGGTCTCGGAGAGGATTCTGCCCTCTTGGACGGCTTGCCGAGTGTTCGCGACATCCTATTGGGGGCAGATTTCCGGCACCAGGCCGAAGTTGTTCGCGATCGGCCACCTGGAAACTCTGGGCGAAGATCGGAGGGACATGTTCGTGCTCGATATGAAGGGCCGAGCTTGGAGTTGAGGAACGGGGCTGCAGATAGCAAGGGCGACCAATCCCCGTCGGTCATCGATAGCCTGCATGCGGTTAATGAGCTCCTGCTACAGGAGGTTAATGCGTTGTGTGAGCGTATCTCGGCGGGCCCGGCGACCGCACGTGACGCTGCGGTTCCGATGGCGGACGCACTTGCTTGCGAGTTGGAGCGAGCCAAGGCTCAGATTGCCGGAGCCACGGCAATGCTTGCGCAGGTCACTAATCGATGATCGAGAGTGAGCGCAACGCGCTTCTTGTGACGTAGTGAGTCGCGGACTTGTCTGACAAGAGGTTGCCAGCTGCTTCGCGCGGGTAGGCTTGCCGCAGGGTATGGGAGCTGCGCTGTCATTCGTGATTCTGCTGATCCTGCTGTTGCTGGCAGCGGTCGTTGTGCTGGCCGTCTGGGTCGGCTCGCAGCTTGGAACAACCCGGTCCCAGCTGCTGGCGCTGCAGACGCGGATTGCATCGCTTGAGGTGCGCCTGACCCCGTCGAGCGCGCCGCTTCCGACGGATTACGCCAAGGTCTTCGCGCACTCCTCGCTCGCGCGCATCCGCCGCGGGCAGGCGAGCGCGACGGTGCTCGCGAACCATCCCTCGTTCTTCTCGTTCCGGCGCGGCGGCGCGGCGCTCACGGCGGTGCGGCTCGCGACGGCGTTTTTCGGCAAGGGCCAGTTCGTGGGCGAGGCGCTCGAGGCGAAGGACGGCCGCTACGTTTTGCGGCAGAAACT
>CAYNNW010000111.1:3218-3948 GCA_964398435.1 uncultured Gaiellales bacterium
GCCCCCAGCCGCAGGTGCCCGCTGCCGAAGTAGTTGGGACGGCAGCTCAGCAGGATGCCAGTTCATACTCCGAGGCGCAGGTCCCTGCGAGTGCCCGCACGGCAACTGCACCGTCGATCTCAATGCCGCAGGTACTTGCGGCTGCGGGCGGGGTGTTTGTGCTCATCGCCGCGCTGTATTTCCTCTGGATTGCGATTGCCCGTGGATGGCTGACGCACGAGATGCAGATCCTTCTCGCCTGGACGATCGGGCTGGTCATGATGGTGGTCGGCGTCCGCGAATCGCTGTCGAGCGCCGGGCGGGGCACCCGCCACGTAGTCAGCCTGATCGTGATCGGCAGTGGATTGGGCGTGATGCAGCTTGCGAATACCGTCGGTACGCAGAAGTACCACATCGTGACTCCCGTGATTGGCATGGTTGCCGCGATTGCCGTTGGCGCGGCGGCGGTCGCAATTGCCGTTCGATTCAACTCACAGTGGCTTGCTGCATTCGGCCTGGTTACTGGACTTCTGGCTCCTGCACTGGTCGGTGCCGGGACAGACCCGTCAACACTCGCTCTGCTGTCAATTGCCTACCTGGCAGCGGTCGTTACGTGTGTACGGCAGGGATGGCCGTGGCTGATTCTCGTGACAGTCGCAACCACGGCGCCGCAATTGTGGAACTGGGTCGCCGAACAGTTTCCAACGACGTACAACCAGGCGACTGCGCGAGAGTCGCTGCCGGATATGTC
>CAYNNW010000111.1:3958-6428 GCA_964398435.1 uncultured Gaiellales bacterium
GTGGCTTGCCGCCACTGCCGCCGCGTCGGGCTGGCAGATTCGCAGCCGGGCTGACGACCCTGAGGCCACGCCCGATGCGCATGCGCGCATCCGTACCAGTTCGGCTCTTGCCGTGCTTCTGGCATCGGCCGCCGCGATCGTTCCACAGTTCATCATCGCCGACCGGGCGCAGTGGTCGAATCCCGAGTACGTGGCAATCCTTCTGGGAACTGCAGCCGCACATGTCGTCGTTGCCGCAGCGCTCATCGGGATCAAACGGACGACCGCGCTGCACCTGGCCGTCTGGCTTGGGGTTCTTGCCTCGGGACTGGTCGCCGCGGCGCTCGCAGTTCAGTTCGACGGCCCCGCAACTGCAGGCTTCTGGGCTGTCGAGGCCCTGGCAATGTTCTGGGTGTGGTCCAGGCTGCGCGACCTGCGAGCCGGAGTCGCAGCAATCGCGTACATCATGCTCGCGGTCATCATCGTGCTGGTCACGGCCATCCCGCCAATCGCACTTGCCGACGGTCTGCATCACGTGACCGAGGCGCTGCTCGGTGGGCTGTCGCTCGCTGCGGTCATGGTCGGATGCTGGATGGTGTCCCGACACCACCGGCCGGTGAACACACCGGAAGCACCTGCCGGGTACATCTGGGAGTCCTCGCACGACAGCCAGGTGGCATCGGCCGGCGTGGTTGCTCGAACCGCTGCACCGTTCACGATCTGGTACCTGGCGTCGGCGCTCGTGGTAACGGTGTTCACGCCGGATGCGTTCAGGAACTCATCGATCCCTGCGCCGACCGACGATGCAAGTCTTGCCCAGCTGGGGCTGTCGGTGTTCTGGGCTGTGTGCGGCCTCAGTCTTCTGGTCGCGGGGCTGGTACGGAACAACAGCTTCGTACGCCGTACCGGAATAGGGTTTCTCGCCCTCGTTGCTGCCAAGGTGCTGTTCGTCGACACCGCTCAGCTTGCCGGAATGGCCAGGGTCTTCTCGTTCCTGGGCGTCGGTGTTGCCTTCATCGGAGGCGCTCTGGTGTATGCCCGAGTGCGCGATGCGCTGGAGACCGATCACGAGAAGGGGCAGCCGTGACCTCGATGGCCAGACGCCAGCATGGCGATGTGGATGTCCGTGACGTCATGCGGTACCTGCGTATCGCGTCGTATGTCGTCCTGATCACGATTGCGGTGGTTCTGTCTGCGCTTGCCCCGACAGAGGGACACGCCAAGTCATCCGAGCAGCCGTGGAAGCGCGCGCTGGAGGCGACGCCATCGGGATCGCCAGATGCGGCGCAGATTGGTTGGTTTGAGCCCGACAGTCACATGTACCTGCATGCTGGGCCCGACCTGGAGAGTCTGCGGATTGAGTCCGACAGCGGCCGGATCGTTCCGTGGGCTCGTGCCAGCCAGGGCGAGTTGGGTGACGCAGCTGCAGCCATTTCGACCTCGCGTGATCCGCGTGACTCGACCGCGTATGTCGCCGCTACCCGCCTTGCACGGGGCGCGCGTGGCGACGTGGCGACAGCCGAGTTCGCCTATGACGTGAAGCAGCGCCCGTGGCACGACTCGGTGGGGATCACGTTTACCACAGCCAAGCCGCGGCAGCCGTTCGTGGCAACGGCCGTGCTCGAAGGCAGCCGGAACCGCCGTGACTGGGTCGCGTTTGCGCGCGGCAGCGTCTACCGGATCAATGCAACGTCGAGCAACGGAGGAACGCCAGCCGAAGGAACGATCATCAGCTATGCCGCCGTCGACTTCCCCTACATTCGGGTGTCGATACCTGGTGCCACATCGATTGAAGCGGTCCGGGTGCACGCTCCGGGTGGGGCAGCTGGAAGCGCGGTACCGATTGGGGGTGGGGCGTATCCGATTGAGCGCGACGCTCGCCACTACGAGCGCCCAACCGCAGGCCCGGGGACGGCAACGGGGATGGCCTTCATCTTCGATCACGGTGGTGCGGGAGTTCCCGTTGATGCGGTTCGGATCACGTCGTCAAACAGCACGTATAGTCGCCATGTGCAGGTGCGTACCGCATGGTCGAACGCGGAATTGAAGAATGCACGTTTGCGTGATCTGGGTGAGGTATTCCGCTACGCCCCGAATTCAGTCGTGGGCAACAAGCCTCAAGTTCGCGAATTCATTCCCATCGCAACGACCGACCGCGTCATCGAGATTCGTGTCGACAATGGAGATGACCAGGAACCCCTTCGCGGCCTGGACGTCAGCCTGCGTGCGGTGCGCCGACCAATTTCCATGGACATTCCAGCGAAGACCGGTCCACTGTTCGCGCGGTACGGGGCCAACCTGCGGGCTCCTGATTACGAGTTTGCACGCCTTCCGCTGACCGCCGCCCAGCGCTCCTCAGCAGGCGAGTGGAAGCTTGGATCGGTATCAAAGGTTGGAGATGCCCCGGAGGACGCACTCTTTCGTCAGCACTGGTTCGTCAATCTTGCCGTGCTGCTTGCAGCGCTTGTCGTAGCAGGTGGTGCCGTCCTCG
>CAYNNW010000111.1:6438-6803 GCA_964398435.1 uncultured Gaiellales bacterium
CTCGTACTGCGCCGAAGCGCCCGGGATGACACCGGGTCTGACTGACACATTGTCAGTCGCGAGAGTCAGTGACCTTCCAGATTTCCAGCCGGCGAGACGATGACTCGCGCTGTAGCAGATCATCGGATCTGTGCGACCACTGCCGTGCTGCAGCGAACCTGAATCTCGGCATCATGACGACGTCGACATCGTTGTCCGCAATGATCGACCGCCGTCGCTCGCTACTGGTCTGCGGAGAGTAGAACTCTGCAACAAGATCACGGCGCGAGTCGCGTCGATTACGGGGCGTGTCAGGCACATGCCCCGGAAACGTCCCGACCACATAGACGGGAGCGACCGCCAGAATGTGATAGCTGTCAGCCAGC
>CAYNNW010000112.1:0-6796 GCA_964398435.1 uncultured Gaiellales bacterium
TCCCTGCGCGGAGAGCCGCAGCGACCGTCTCGGCACCGGCTGCGACTTCACTGAACCCTTTGAGCACCTGCTTGTCATGCTTTTGCCAGTCTTGTGGCTCATCAAGCTTTGCGATTTCGCTTCGTCGCTTCCGAACCTGGACAGCAACCTTGTCGAGAAGAGCTGCATTGGCTTTGGCGCGCTCCTGACGGTTCTTGCCGGCCGTCGCTTCCGCCTGCGAATCTGAAATGTCATTGATGTCCTGCGACATCTCGGTGCGGGCCTTCTCCACTGACTTCAGGTATTCAACCTTGCTGTCAGAAAAGCAGCCTGCAAGAAACGCAGCACCCAATGCCGCCACCGCGCATGCGCGTACGAATGAATTCACGATCTCTGCACCTCCACCGATTCGGTAGATCACCTGACGTCGTCTACCCTGTGTGATCCGGTCCCAATCCAAGTCCGAGCTTCAGAACGAGCCGTGTCCGCCTGCGCCTTCGAGATTCATCGTTCCGCGGCCGCCAATATCCGTATCTCCACTTGGACACGACCGCACCGGGTTAACCGAACCGCCCACGTCAAGCCAATTTGCGTCCTTGAAGCAGTACCACCGCACCGCCCACAACCCGCCTGGTGTGACGGACGGTGATACCTGGACGGTTCCATCGGCCTGCACGAAGAAGTAATCGATTGGCTGCCCCCCATTGTGGTGGAGGAAGGACACATTCATGCCGACCATTGGATTCCCGGTTACGGGCGTATACAGGTACACGTGTTCGTTGTCGGCCAATACTGTATTGCTGTACAGGCCTGGCCACGCACCCATCGACATACCTGTCGTAGTGGGAGGCGACGCTTTGGCTAACGGGACCCGGCCGTATGGGGAAGGGACGAGTTGCAGCTTCTTGGGTGCGTCGTTGCCGTCATAGTCAAGACTCTTGAAAATGTCCGGATGGTCCCATCGTACGATCGTGACCGTGGCATCCTTTCGTGCATAGATCAACTCCGGCTTGATCGCTGATGCATTCTGTGGATCGTAATACCACTGGTGGCGAATCGTTGCCATCTTGACTGCGACGTTCTGCACGGCCTTGGGTCTGAACAAGAGCGTTGCGCGAGTATCGCGACGTGCCTCAACATTGACGATACGAGCGGGCGGTTGCGACTTATTCGACCAATATTCGAACTGCGGAACATATTCCAGCCCGCTACCGCTTCCCGGCGGTACGTCACATTTCACCCGGTATCGACCCGGCTTGAGCGGAGGAGAGGTCCACAGGCCGCTCACGGGATTCGGATTGGCGCCGGTCGGTGACACCGGAACCGCACCGCCAACAAGGTCCTCAGCCGCTGATCCATCCGGATTGGTAACAGTGCAGTTGACGTTGTTTGCCGGCTTGACAGCCATCCGGGTCAGTCCCGCAGCCTTCGCTGCCTGAAATGGCTGCCAGTCACGGTTCGTTGAATGACCACCATTGTCAGGTGGAGGGGGAAGGTCAAGCAGCGTGTCCTGTGGGCAGTCCCCAATTGCCACTCGTTCGTCTGCCTGAATGTGCACCGTACACACGCGGATTGAAATGGTACCGCCGGCAACGCGATGGACCGAGTCGATTGTCGTCGACAGTCGAATAACCCGGTTCTGGTCGCTCGGGGCATCCGGATCGGGAATCAGCGCATCAACAATGAAGTAGTCCGGAATGGTTCCGTCGCGATCGTCGGGTCCCAGACCGTCTGCGGGTGCATCGATACCGCGTGCAAAGACAGTTGCGGCAAATGTCTTGTTGGTTGCGCGCCCCTTCTGTGTAAGCCAATCAGCGCCCTGGACGGCCTGTGAAATATCGCAGCGCGAGGTCAGTGATTGGCAGTCAGGCCATGACATCCAATCCGCGTTTGATGTCACGTGCTCAAGAGCTGATTCGGCAACAACTCGCTGTTGGGTTCGTCGCTCGGTTTGTGTCTCAGATGTGGCCGCACGACCCAGTGCCATGGCGGATCCAGCGCCAATAACGGCGACGATCAGAACGGCGATGATCACCTCAATGACCGTAAACCCGCGCTGGTCGGTGAGCGGTCTTCTCATCGAACGCACTCCGTTTTCAGCGACCCGTTATTTGCCTTGGCATACTCAAGACAATCCTCATTGAGTGGGAACACCTTGAGTCGTTGCCAGCCCGACAGTCGAGGAGAGTACGGAGGCGGACGTCGAATCAACCGCGGATCCCAGGCCAGGTTCCTCGTGGTGAAGCCAATGCGATCACCGTTGTCCCACGACCATTGAAGCGTGGGCTGGCGGTGACTGGCAATCGCCCCGTCGAATGAAATCTGCCCGCAGGCATTCGCGGCGGTCTGATCCTGCGCGATCTGCGACATCAGCTCGGGATTGAGCGTGAGCGAGCCCTGACGGGCGATGATCAGCCCCTCGATTGAAGATACCGGGCACGAGTTGGTATCGACTACAACATTTCCTTCGGACAGCAGGCCGACTACGCCCCCGCCGCTTGCCTGAATATTGGAAGCAACGATGATGTCGGGTGGGGATCCAAGGTTACCGGCCCGGGTTGCAACCGTAACTGGTCTGGACACCACTCCTGCTGTTGTGACGCGAGCGGTTCCCGAAACAAGTACAGCGGTTCCAAATCTGGAAATCGTGTACGACACGCCACCGACCGTAACTGTATTGCCGGCAATTACCACGTCAGTTTGGCCGGCGACTGGTGGTGCGCAAATCGCAGCGGTCTGTCCAGGGGTAATACAGTCATTGGCTATCTCCTCAATGGAGGAGGACACCGCTGACAGATCAACGGTCTTTTGCGCGCCCGGATCTTGCGGGCACCCCGGAACGTTGATTGCGCCAAGGCCCGCAACTGTCGACAGTCGTGCGTCAGCTCCGGTGCAGGACACTGACGCTCCTGGCGCCACACTGATGCTATCGGATGCGGAAGTCTGTCCTTTGCTGGCATCAGGAATTCCATTGGAATGCACTGGGCCGGAGATCTGAGTGCCGTCGCCAAATACAATCTTTGTATCAGTCAGTAGTTGATATTCCGCAAAGCTTCCGGCCCGATAGACCGCAACGGCGTAGATAGGCGTGGTCGCTCCGCTCCGGCTTTGTACCCACGAGCGAATAAACACTGAGAGCCAACCGGTTTCTCCCGCAACGGTATAGTCCGGCTGCGCTGCGTAGAGGATCTGCCAATACATCCACGTAGAACTAGTGGTTGGATCATCCGTCCCAGCCCTGTCCACCATCTGTTGCCGTGCAGTAAGCGGAAAGCTATTTGCTGCTACCGGCGCAACAGGAACCGGATTAATTGGACCCGGATTGGCCTGGGACGAAATGAATGGGTTGTCGCGCATTCCAGACGGAACCGTTGATGGGTCAGTCACGGCTACTACCCGGCCTGAGTTGGTCAGGTCCCCGATCGATTTGCGTGGACCACCGGGCATTGGAATGAGAAAATCTGTTGCTGGAGTTGCAATCTTGGACTGCAATGCGGCTTCATATACTGTTGCGGCGGCTCGTGCGGCAACCATCGCAGACGACTGATCAGCATTGCGTCGATCCGAGCGAACGCTATTTCGAGTTGCCAGGAACACGCCTGTTATCAGGAGTCCTGCGACTAACGCGAAAATGATGGCAAAGGTCAGGGCAGACCCCTCGCAGCCCCGAATGAGCGGCCGCTGAGCGTGCACGCGCAACGCGCTGCCTTCTCGATGGTCCAAGATCTGTGCGATCACGTGGGCATGATCCTCATGGCGTTGAATCGGGGCCCTTTCACTCGCGCGAGCTCCAGAGCGTCTCCTCACGTCATCGGCGCGTTGTTGCCGCTCCTTGAGCCCCCGGCGGGCGACACCTGTGAACGGCGTTGTGTACTGGCCCTTCAGTCGACTGGTACATCTGTCGATGCTGGCACCATGCCACCACGCCGTGGACATAGTTGGTCGCCGTTCGCTCCTCAGTTGCGCGAACTTTTCTGCCGCCTTACACCATCCGGCAAGCAGCATGACGGGTTGACTATGACTGAGTTGCTGGTCGGAATGGTTCTGCTCGTCATGGTGCTTGCCATCGCAGGTCGAGCATTGATGGGCATGTTCGACAGTGCGGGACGCAGTAACCTCTCGTCCGGTCTGCGGTCTCAGCGGCGGGCGGCGATCGAGCAATTCCGGAGTGACGTGGCCAAGGCCGTTGCACCTGGCCGAACCGGGCGTGTCATCCTCTCCGAGGAAGCACTACTGCGAATGCTGCGTGACGGATCAGTGTCCGAGCGGGCATACGATCCAGATACCGGTAACCCGCTCCCGGGTACGCCGGATGTCGACGATATTTCGTTGGCAACACTGAATGACCTGATATTCAAGGCCGACGTCGCAGAGGGCTGGTCGGTTCCCGCCCCACAGGCCGGCGCCCCCGATATTGCCGAAGAGTGTGTCGGATATCGATTGCTCGACGGTCAGCTCATGCGTGAAGTCTGGCCCTACAGCGCCGACTGCAATAGACCCGCGGACACCGCGTATCTACTGCGACAGGCCCTGCTCCCGGTCAAGGTGGATCAGGGATTCGGCATCTTTGGGTACACAGGAATGGCATACCGACAGGGTGGACTCAATGCGCAACCATCGCCAGAGAATTGTGAGGAGACCACCACGCCTTCTGACGCATTTACCGAGCGGCTGATCACGACCGTCCACCTGAATTTGGCTGGATTCAAGGAGCGGTCAGGGGACGGGAGTGCGGCCGAAGCTTCCAGCATTGTGCGCGTCAATATCACCAGTCGTGAGGGGCGCGAATACCAGTTTGCCCTGGGGTGCGCTCGATAGCAGACTAAAGGGGCCCGGCGAAAAGGCCGATATTTCACTGGTGATGCCCACTCACGCACCTCTTCGATTCATGATTGCGCTGATCGTGCTTGCGCTTGCGACGATCGGGGTGCTCGCAGGTCCTGCGCATGCTGAAGCGGCTGACGAGGTGCAGCAGCCCTACCGTGCTCCGTACCAGTCACCGGTACTATGTGGGTCGCCTCACATGGTTGACGCTCTGGGGGTCGATACTGGAACCTGTGACAAGAATGAAAATATTGGTGCGCTCACGCAGGGGATGGTTACAGAATACGATACTGCAGGGTTGATCCAGGCTTCTTCGTTGATCTACGACCGGTGGCTGGAAAAGGCTTTTGGTGCGTCGGATCCGACCACATTCGCAGCGCGGTTCGGAGCAATTGGCGGTGTGATCGGCGCAGTGCTTCTCACGGCCGTAACTAATCCCGATGCGTATGCGGCGGACCGATCAACGTCGGTCGCCGTGCGCCCGTACAAGGGCACGCAGACGATTGAGGCCCGGGTTCGTCACGTCGAATGCAATCGGTCTGACACGTTGACGTATCGACTGGTCGTAACTCAAAACGATGACCTTCGACGCGCGAAGATTGAAAGCTTGACGCTTATTTCGGACAACACATCTGGTGAGTTCGATACAACTGTCAACTACTACGATATTCGTGGGATCAAGGATTTTAGCGAGGAGATCCCACCTGTAAAGATCGACGACAATAATCAGCAGACACATGAAGGCAACGAACTGCTCGTGGCCAACGGGGGACGGCTGTCGTACCATCCAAAGGGTACCAAGTCGGTCCAGGTCTTCACGTACGGAACTCATGCGGGGTGGAACTTTGATGAGCCATTTGAGGTGTATCAACCGGATGCCACCAAGCCCAAGGCGTTGCTGATTAAGGCAAGTTCAAGCGAAAACGGTGCCAACGGCAAGTGCAAACTGCCTGATGGATCGACCGCGGCTGTAACGGAAGGCGGACTCGATCGGGTGACGTTCATTTTCGTGCCACCTGACCAGTCTGCAGCCGTTCCTGACACCGTTGAGGACGACCCCCTGCTGGATGAGATTTACGATCCTGTGGAAGTATCCGATGGCTATTACGGCAGTGAGCCCGGCACCGCGTCCATGAAGGATTTCATCTCGTGTATGGATGGCGGAATCGGTGGTATATCGGGATGGGGGTCGATGTTCACACTGGCCTTCGCGGCCGGCGAGGATGCATTCGTGCCAGACTCATATGAAGAGTTCAGCGCTGCCCCGGATGTCTACCAATCTTGGACTGACGACGGGATGTATAACCTTGAGGTCTATAAGGCTGGTACAAAGCAGTTCCCATCGATGTACAAAACCAAGTTCGGATCCGCGTCATTTTCACCGACGATGAACACCGCCGTATCGCTACGGTTTGCCAATCTCGATGACACATATGATGGCGCACTCCGACGGGTCGCAATCTCAAATCAGATCTACGACGTCTTTGAGGCGTGTACCCACAACTTTGAGTACTGGTCTGACAGTCAAAAGGTATTGATGTCGCAGTTGACCATGTTCTCGGATCAGTTGCTCAAGGAGCTGCAATCCAACTACAAGGTTCAGAACGACAAGTTTCTTGAGATGTTCAGTTCTCAGGACCCGGTCGCTGCGAGCACGGCTCTGTCAGCAATGGACATGCGCGAGTTCGCGACGGTCGTTCATTACTGCGGACTTGAGTACGAATGGCATGAACTTTTCCTGGATCACGCTGATGATTCTCCATTTTGGTATGCGCGACTCTCAATTCCCGATGTCCCGGGAATGGTATGTCGTGAG
The DNA here is from genome assembly GCA_964398435.1 of uncultured Gaiellales bacterium. Lineage (GTDB taxonomy): Bacteria > Actinomycetota > Thermoleophilia > Gaiellales > SKUG01 > CAYNNW01. The sequence continues at coordinate 6,620 of CAYNNW010000112.1, forward strand.
CAGTACAAAGAGCTGGTTCGATACGAAATCCAGTACTACCGAAATAGACTTGGTGGCGAAGGAATGCTTGGGATGCTCAATCCGGTTCCCTGTCTTGAAGGCGACGACTCGAAATCGTTGAAGGACTGTGAGCTGGTCGAGTATCGCGATATGCAGGTTGGTGGCGATGTTACCGAC
>CAYNNW010000113.1:0-1200 GCA_964398435.1 uncultured Gaiellales bacterium
CCCGGCCGCCGCAGGCGCCGCGGGAGTACAGGCCGGCGCAGGCGCCCCGGGGGCGGCGGCCGGCGTGCCAGCTGGCACTTCCGGACAGGTCGCCGTGCCCGGAGCAGCCGGTTCCACCGCGCCTGTCGCCGGTGCGACCGCGGGGAGCACTGCGGCTGCACCGGATGCCGGCGATCTGCTGTCGCGGGTCAAATGGCTTGGTCCTGCGCTTGCCATCGGCGGCGGTGGTTTGCTGTTCTGGGCAACCCGAGGGCACGCCGGCGGTGCAACAGCTGCAGCTGCGACCGGTGCTGCAGGAGTTGCAGCGAAGTCATGGCCGCGTTACCTGGGCATGGGGGCGCTCGCCAGTGGTGTCGGCCTGACAGCACTCGGATTTGGCTCGGCCGGGACACGCGACGGACAGGTGCAGGGATACCAGCTCGGAGTGAACCAGGGGTATACGGCCGGTCAGCAGGAGGGCCTGTCGCAGGCAGAGACGCTGGCGCAGCAGGGTGTAGACGCCGCAATCAAGAAATACATCCAGGATCAGCAGGCTGCAGGCGCGGGCAGCGGGCAATCGACTGGCCAGACCGGATCATCGCCCGGGCTTCCCGGATTGCCGGGGTCAACGCCAGCGGGCCCGGGAGCCGGGCAGGGCGTGGGCGGCACGGCCGGAGGAACCGGAACGCAGCCGGGGGCCGGTCAGGGTGCCTGGTCGGCGTCGGGGCTGCTTGGCGGTACGGTGCAGCTTGCCGCGGCATCAACTGCCGGCGCGATCGTTGCCGAGCAGGGATCGTTCTCAATCGTCCGTCAGCTCGGTGATCCAAATGGATACGGCTCGTACGCCGATGCCGACGCAGCCGCGACCAGCGGCATGAGTACCGAGATCTTCAATACCAAGGCCCAACGCTGGCTGGTTATCGAGCACGGTGGACGCTTCTATGCGTATCAGGCTGAGAGTGCCGGTGCAGGCGCTACTCCGCTCCCCGCGAGTGCTGGCAACGTGGCCGGCTGGAAGGCGCTGCGATTCATCGGCGGTAATGGCACAGGGCAGTGGTTGCAGTACACCTGGTCGCAGTCGAGCGGCGGAGTGTTTACCCCCTTCCAGGACGGTGGACAGATCGGTGCACCCGCAGGAACCGCGGCTCCCGTAGGAGGAACCACTGGGAGCACCGCCCTTCCCGGTCAGTCGGCACCCGGTGGTCCCGGCGGTTCAACGAC
>CAYNNW010000113.1:1300-6737 GCA_964398435.1 uncultured Gaiellales bacterium
GGCGGAACGGCGCCAGCGCAGCCCACCACTCCCGCTGGCACGACAACACCGGTTGCACCCTCCATCACCTCGCTGATTGGCAGCGGATTCGCCGTCGATGCAGGCGCAGGAGTGGCCGGCGGGCAGCTTCAGCTGCAGCGACTCGTGGGCAATGCAGGCTTCGACACGCCCGCACAGGCCGGTGCGGCGGCTCGCCAGTTCCGCGTGGCAACAACGGGAGACTCGACCTGGAAGCGGTTTGTCACCGTCCGTGGAGCCGATAACCGCTACTACGTCTTTGAAGGATCGATCGTCTCGCGCCAGGTTCCGGCTATGGATGCCGCCGTTGGCCGTCCGATGCACGTCTTCGGCATGGGATTTGCCCAGTACCACGACGGGACAGCCTGGCGCACGGTCGCCGAATCGAACCTGTAGGCACCTTTCGCGCAGTGGCTGCCTGAATCACTCGCGCCCATCAATTCTCCGCGCGTATCGTGAGCGGCGGTATCATCACCGCCCATGTCCGACCAGACCTACGACTCACCACCCTCCGACGGCCCCGAAGCCGGTGCAGCAGAGCAGCGGATCATGGACGATCGGCGCGCCAAGATCGCGTCCCTTGCTTCGGCGGGGATCGATCCGTATCCGCCGTCTGCAGCTCCAACCGCAACCATCAGTGAGGTTCGCGAGGCGCACGAGGATCTCGAGTCCGGCACGGACAGCGGTGTTGAATACACGCTGTGTGGGCGCATGCTCAGTCGACGGGAACTCGGCAAGCTCACATTTGCCGACCTTCACGATCGCAGTGGACACATTCAGCTGCACGTCTCGAAGGCCGTGCTGGGTGAACAGGACTTTGAGGCGTTCTCGGACCTCGACCTCGGTGACTGGATCGAGGTCACCGGAACTGCGATGCGATCACGCCGCGGCGAGCAGTCGCTCGCCGTCGGCCGCTGCCGGCTCCTTGCCAAGTGCGTCCGCCCGCTTCCGGAAAAGTTTCATGGCCTGACTGACATCGAAGCCCGCCTTGCCCGCCGCTACCTTGATCTTGCTGTCAATCGCGACAGCCTCGACCGGTTCATGGTTCGCAGCCGACTGATCAGCTCGATGCGCCGATTCCTCGAAGACCGTGGTTTTCTGGAGGTGGAGACACCGATCCTCCAGCCGATCTACGGTGGTGCATCGGCCCGCCCCTTCGAAACGCACCACAATCAGTTGGACCAGACCCTGTATCTGCGAATCGCCGTCGAGTTGTACCTCAAGCGCCTGATCGTTGGCGGAATGGAGCGCGTCTTCGAGATCGGGAGGAACTTCCGCAACGAGGGCGTCTCGTTCAAGCACAATCCCGAATTCACGATGATTGAGCTGTATCAGGCCTACGCCGACTACGTCGACGTGATGGATCTGCTCGAGGAGATGGTCAAGACGGTCGCTACCGAGGCGCTCGGAACGACGACGGTCGAGTTCGAGGGACACACGATCGAGCTCGGTGGCACCTGGGAGCGCATCACGCTTCGCGATGCAATCCACCGCCACACAGGCGTGGACATCGATACGGACGAAGAGGCGACGCTGCGTTCGCGGCTGGAGTCAGACGACCACTCAACGGCAGATGATCACACGCGCGCACAGTTGATCGACCATCTGCTCTCGAGCTACGTCGAACCATTGCTGATACAGCCGACGATGCTGACGGACTATCCGATAGAGCTGTCGCCATTCGCCAGGAAGCACCGTGACGGATCAGGGCGGGTGGAACGATTCGAATGGTTCGCTGGCGGATTTGAATTGGCAAATGCCTTCAGCGAGCTCAATGATCCGGCCGATCAATTCGAACGGTTCATGCAGCAGCAGCAGGCCCGCGAGCAGGGTGACGACACGGCCGAGAGTCTCGACGAGGATTACATTCGGGCGCTCGAATACGGTATGCCGCCAACAGGCGGCCTCGGGCTTGGCATCGATCGGCTGATGATGCTGCTCACCGGAACACGCTCAATCCGAGACGTGGTGCTGTTTCCTGCGCGACGAGGCAGCTGAAGCGGACAGCCGCTGGCCTCGTCTCGTGTGTGTCAGGCCTGGGCACGTCCGCCGGGCGGCCATGAATGTGCCCGTTTCAGTGGGGCTTCAGCTGCAACGACCCGCGATTTCCCCCGCGATACACGGGCGTAGGACGCGCAGGGCTTGGACTGCCCGGCGCCGGTTGGGAGATCAAGGGTGTTCGACGGACTCACCCAGGGAATGCGATCGATCGTTGCACCGCATATCGGTGGCGGCGAGTCGACGGCGAATGCCGGTTCATCTGCGCTGAATCAGCACCTTGCACCGATCTTCCAGAATCGCTTTGACGCCAGCATCAACGACGTCTTCGTCCAGGCCGCACGTGGCGGTTTTGACAACGCAGACCTTGCTGAGGAGGCCTCGCGGATCAGGGCTCGCCTCGATGCAGCTCGTGAAACACGGACACAGGCCGGACATCCTGCTGCTCCATCAGGCGGCGATCAGGCGGGCGGTGCGCTCGGTGGTCCGGCTCCATCGCCTGCACCGCCGGCCGATCTCGGCGGATCAGTGGGAGCGCACGCCGGCCCTGCTCCCAGCCCGGCTCAGCCCGGCAATGACGTAGCTGGCGTGGATTCCGCACGTGCGGCTGACGAGCGTGCGCTGCTTGATGTGACGGCCCGGCAGGCGCAGTGGCGTCGCGATCGGGTTGCTGAGTCGCTTCCTGCCCGATTCACGGCCGGATCAGCGCTCCGAACGACGCTGGATGGGCACGTGGATCCGCGGGACCTGCGGCCTCACGACGCTGCAGAGGCAACCGCAATCGCCGAACGACTCGCGATGGACCTGGCAATCGGCGCCGCCGACCTCGAATTGATCGCCACCAAGCTCGACCTTGCGCGGCACGATGCAGCACATGCGCCGTCGGCAGCGACGAACGCCGCCGTCGCCGGACTCGAGCAGGCGATGGACCGTCAGCAGAGCGTCGTTGTCAACCTGGCTGAAGCAGTCGACTCGATTGCGGGCGGCAGCATCACCGACAGTGATGGCGGCGCTGCTGCAGCCCGAGCCAATGCCCTTCTCCAGCGCAGCGACGACCCCAGCGTCGATCCAACGCTGAGCGCCGAGGAACGCGGCATGGCGGCCGTGGTCGAGGCTGTCGAGGAGAACGGCGGCGATGCAGCGGACATTGCTGCGGTCGCAACGATGCACGACGGTGTCGTTCAGGAAGCAACGACCGGCTCGAGCCCGATCATCGATCGCATCAAGACCTCGGTCGCCGATGCACTGATCTTCCTGATGAACGAGGACATGAAGCGTACCGAGCGACGCCACGAAGCAGAGGACAAGCGAGCCGAGCGGGATCGCGAGTTCCAGGAGCGTCTCACCGAGCAGCGCGCCGTCGCAGCTCGTGAGCAGAAGCGCCTCGACGAACTGGCCGAAGCGCGCGCGGCAGCCGCACGAGCGGCACGTGAGCAGGCAATTCTCGCTGCAACGCTGGGGTAGCACCTCGCGCGCCACGCGGCGCACGCGAGTCGCCGCGCCGGCGAACGTGTCCAAATCTGTCCCGACTGGCAAAACTCGCCCGATAGCCGTCGGATACCGAACAAATGGCAGCAGTTCTCCACTGCTCACCGGCAATGTTCAGGTGGGGCCGCCCGATGGCCGGCGGCCGGTCGCACGCGGGCCGGGTCGTCGTGTTTCAGGCACGCGAATTCGGGGGTAGGTTCACTCAACGTCCCCACTTCGGTTCGATGTGCCGGATCGAGCAGGAATTGCCACCTGCCGCCCTCAAGAAACGGCGTGGGGATGCCGTTGAACACACTAGGGGCCTGATGGCTGCATCGTTCAATCGTCGATGTGGCCAAGGGCGAGGGGAGGGAGGACGTCATGTTCGAGCGTTTCACCGAACGGGCTCGGCAGGTCGTCGTCCTTGCACAGGACGAGGCGCGGTCCCTCAAGCACAACTACATCGGCACTGAGCACATCCTGCTCGGTCTGCTGCGTGAAGAGGAAGGGCTTGCTGCCCGTGTCCTCGACTCGCTCGACATCACCGTCGACGAAGTGCGCCAGCAGGTATCGCGGATCGTCGGCCAGGGCGACGAGCCAACGAGCGGCCAGATTCCGTTCACACCGCGTGCCAAAAAGGTTCTCGAGCTTGCGCTCCGCGAAGCACTGTCCCTCGGGCACAACTACATCGGTACCGAGCACATTCTGCTCGGGCTCGTTCGCGAGAACGAAGGTGTAGCCGCGCGCATTCTGCTCGACTTCGACGCAGATGCCGACAAGATTCGCAACGAAATCATCCGAATGCTGTCTGGCCCCGGTCGTGCACAGCGTGGGAGCGGCGGCTCGGGTGAGGGCAGCGGCGGCAAGCAGAAGGGCGGCTCCAGCAAGCTGCTCGACCAGTTCGGTCGCAACCTGACCAAGTACGCAGCCGAAAGTCGGCTCGACCCGGTGGTCGGGCGCCAGACCGAGATCGAGCGGGTCATGCAGATCCTCTCGCGACGCACGAAGAACAATCCCGTGCTGCTCGGCGAGCCAGGTGTCGGAAAGACTGCCGTTGTCGAAGGGCTTGCCCAGCGCATCGCCTCCGGCCAGGTTCCGGAGCTGCTGCGCGACAAGCAGATCTACACGCTCGATCTTGCCGCGCTGGTTGCGGGCTCGAAGTATCGCGGCGAGTTCGAGGAACGGCTCAAGAAGGTAATGAAGGAGATCGCCCAGCGCGGCGACATCGTCCTGTTCATCGACGAGCTCCACAACCTCGTCGGTGCAGGCGCTGCCGAGGGTGCCATCGACGCTGCCTCGATTCTCAAGCCGGCGCTCGCACGCGGCGAGCTGCAGACAATCGGTGCAACCACGCTCGACGAATACCGCAAGTATCTTGAGCGCGACTCAGCACTTGAGCGGCGATTCCAGCAGGTCCGCGTTGAGCCGCCGTCGATCGAAGACACCGTGTTGATTCTCAAGGGGCTGCGCGAGCGTTACGAGCAGCATCACCGGGTCAAGATCACCGACGAGGCGCTGCTGGCATCAGCACAGCTGGCAGACCGCTACATCCAGGAGCGGCAGCTGCCTGACAAGGCAATCGACCTGATCGACGAGGCCGCGTCCCGCATGCGAATCAAGACGATGACCTCGCCGCCTCGCTACCGCGAGCTTGAGGCTGACATCGACAAGGTGCGCCGCGAGAAGGAAAAGGCCATCGAGCAGCAGGAGTTCGAGAAGGCCGCCAACCTGCGGGACCAGGAACGAAAGCTTGTTCAGCGAAAGCGTGAACTCGAGGAGAACTGGGAGGCCTCGGACGACGAGCCGCAGGCATCGATCGGAGAGGAAGAGGTAGCCGACATTGTCAGCATGTGGACCGGTATCCCGGTGTTCAAGCTGACCGAGGCAGAGACCGCCAAGCTCGTACGCATGGAGGAAGAACTCCACAAGCGGGTGATCGGCCAGGATGCCGCAA
>CAYNNW010000114.1:0-6708 GCA_964398435.1 uncultured Gaiellales bacterium
TGGGAGCGTCAGCACCCCGTCGAGATCGTCATTCAGCAGGATGAGGAGTATCTGCAATCACACGCCGAGTGGAGTGGAGCAACGTCCAACGGCGGGCGAATCGAAATCAGACAGAGCATGCTCGACGACCCGGTAACGGCAGCCGAGACGTTGGCACACGAACTTGTACACGAGCGCGACCACTCGGCACGCTCGCTCCTCGATGATGCCGGCAACACTTTTTCTGCAACCGGCGCCGGGTTAGTAGGCGGAGCTGCGGCGGCACTACACTTTGAGAATCCGTTTGAGGGATTCGGCTGGGCAGAGGCGGCAAGTCTCAACGGGCACCTGATCGACTCGGAAGGACGCGCCTATCATGCTGGAACGCTGATTCGTCAACAGCTCGGCCTGCCCACCGAATTGTCAATGGGACGCGACTTTGCCCTCAATGGTGATGGCACACCGCGATCCGAATCTGAGACCCGAGCCGCCGTGGAGAAAGACCCCAACTATCGCGAAAACTACGGGCTGGAGCCACTGCCAAATTAGAACGGGATCGTGCGCGACCACCATCGGGAGATCGTCCGACGTCGGGTGGACTACAGCTCAGGCTGCATGGCACTGACGCCCAGGCGTTTACGCTCACGGTCACCCAGCAGGATGGCGTCAGCGTAGCCGGCAAGTGCCGTGATTGGAAGCTCGCCAACCAGCGCTGCAGCGATTGTGGCGCGCAGGGCGAGTGACAACGTCGCTGTCAGTTGAATGACACGGTTGCCGTCCGGCGGCGTGTCGGCCGCGATCAGTCGCAGCGCTTCCTGCATCGCGTTGACGAACTCGTGTCGTTCGGGAAGCGACCCGCCGACCACGGCAGCAAGCCGCAGTCCAGCCAGCCCCGCCTCGCGTTCGCGCGAATAGACATCAACAATTGCGTCGACCAGAGCCCGGAGCGCTGCGATCCCCGGAAGCGTCATTGCAAGCTGGTACCGCTCGAGCGCGCGCGCCACCGATCCATTCGGATCGCTCGACAGTCGCCGCACCGCAATGGGCAGGGCCGACGCGACAGTGCCGTCGATCTTGCTGGGCATCTCCCCGATCCTGCGGCCGGCAATTGCCGGTACGGGCCGTGGCGCCAGCGAGCTGAAGTCGAAGCGTTCGAGGATAAACGGCCCCGCATGCACCGTACCGCCGGCGAGCGCGCGGATTGCCGCCACAACCTGCACGATCGCATCGCGCGGATCGAGCGCAGCAATTCCATCGGTGTCTGAGACGGCCCGCTCAAATTGGATGACTGCACCGGGAAGCCCGTTCCGCGCATCGCTGCCCCAGTTGAGCTGGGCTGCCTCAGGCCATTCGCTGCGGAACAGCTCCTGATCAACCTGCCGCAGTGCCACGCCCTCGGCGAGCTGCAGATCGCCGTATACCAGCCGCACACCCCAGAGTGGGACAACGGCAACGTAGCGACGCTGCTCTGCATAGATCGTGCGTTCAAGGTCCAGGTAGCGGCCCATCAGCCGCGACTCATCGAACTCGAACGTCGGATCTGCCTCTGCCATGGTCATCAACAGTGGCTCGAGCAGCTCGTCGCGAGCCACCTGCTCAAATTCCACAATCGCGTCTGCCCGACCTGCCCGCAGCCAGGCACTGCAGGCGGGATCACTGGCGAGTGCCCAGGCTGCTTCGTCGGAGACGGGAAGCTCTCGGATCCGCTCCAGGCGTTCGCTCACGAACCGCTCGACCAGCGGTCGGTACTCAAAGAACGGCTTTCGCGGGCCGCGCTTGTGTTCGGCGACCGAGAACTCGATCTCGGCTCCGCCCGCGTGGTCCTCGCGCAGTAGTTCGAGCCCGGCGATCACGTACGCGCGCAGCGCGGAGTACAGACCGGCATTCCTGATGGGAAGTTGCAGCTGTTGCACCTTCCATGGCTACGACACCGGGGAGCGTTGTCCTGCAAATCGGCGACTGCGATGATCGACGAATGACCCCTGATGCTGTCGCTGCACACGCCCCCGAACCGGGCAGTCTTCCCATGCCGATCCTCAGTGATCGGCTGGTGATCCGCCCGATGACTGGTCGCGACGCCGAGGCGCTCTGGACCAGTATCGACAGCTCGCGGGGCTCACTGCGCGAGTGGATGCCATGGACGGATGGCACAACCTCCATCGATGTCGTGCACGAAACGCTGCAGCGGATGGAACGAGACTGGGCAACGATGCGCGATCTGCCCGTGGGGCTGTTTGATCGCGAATCGGGTGCACACCTGGGCGGCTCGGGACTGCACCGGATTGACTGGAAGGTGCGCCACTTTGAACTGGGCTACTGGCTGCGCGACGATGCACGCGGGCGCGGCCTGGCGACTGAGTGCGTGGCGGCGCTTGCCAACTTCGCCTTCGATGAGCTCGACGCCCGACGCGTGTCGGTCAGGATGGATCCGCGCAATGCCGCAAGCCGCGCCATCCCGGTTCGGCTCGGCTTCACGTTCGAAGGAACGCTGCGGCAGGACACACTCTGCCCGGCTGGGGTTCCCCGCGACACCGATGTCTTCTCGCTGATCCGCGGCGAACGCCCGCACCTGGCTCGCTAGGTGCACGCTCGCCGGCCCCGGTGGCCCAGTTTTGGGTGCAAATACATACCCAAGACTGGGCCACCACCGTTGGATCAGTCGATCAGTCGGCAGCCACGTTGAGCGGGCCTAGGCGAAGTGCGACCGATGGGCGTGTGCCGCGATGCTCAATGCGTTCCACAGTGCCGGTGAGTGTCAGCACGCCCTGAACGCCGATCGGAAAAGCCTGGGCGACCCCGTCGCGAGGCACCGTGTATCCGCCGTTGACTGCCTCGAGCGAATCAACGACCGATCGGGGCAGATCTCCGAGAATCGTGATCGCGCGGGCCGGGCACTTGAGACTCGGCTTCTGCATCAGTCGACCGGGACGAACATTGACTTCGTCAGTGAACCAGCGAGTGTGTGCCCCGTTCATGTTGAACTCGGCGAAGTGGCCAGTGAGCTTCACCTGGTGTCCCATATATCTGGTGGGGTGCGTCGCGATGTCACTGACCGACAGTCGCATTGGCATGCGAGGGATTGCAACAGACATGCTGCGAAGTTCTCCTTGACGTGCTCGGCGCATCGGTGTGGAGAGTCAGCGTGTAACGGTACCTCTGCACACGGTCCGGATCGTGTGCAGGCGTGCCCGTTGGCCACCAACCGCACGGCCGTCGGCCTCGCTGGCCCGATCCGCTGCTAGGGGAAACGGACCCGGACGCCAACGTCGCCAATTACGAGCTGTGCGATCAGCCCATCGTTGCAGCGAGATCGCGGAACCAGTCACGGGCAATAACAACGCGCTGGATCTGGTTGGTGCCCTCGTAGATCTGCGTGATCTTGGCATCGCGCATCATCCGCTCAACGGGATACTCGCTGACATAGCCGTATCCGCCCAGCAGCTGCACAGCGTCGGTGCTGACATCCATGGCCACGTCGCTGCACATCAGCTTTGCCATCGCCGAGTACTGCGAGAGCACCTCGCGCGGGGCATCGGCATCGATCAGGTGGCCAACGCGGTAGAGCAGCTCGCGCGCGGCACAGACCTTGGTGCGCATGTCCGCCACCATGAACTGCAGGCCCTGCTGCCGGGCAAGCGGCTTGCCAAACTGCACGCGCTCCAGCAGATAGCGGCTCGCATACTCCACCGCACCGTCTGCGATCCCGAGCGCCTGAGCGGCAACGCCGGGGCGGCTGCGGTCGAGCACGCGCATGGCCAGCTCGAACCCACCGCCGACCTCGCCGAGCAGATTGCCCGCAGGAATCCTGCAGTTGTCAAAGTGCAGCTCAGCGGTCGTCGAACCACGAATGCCCATCTTGTGCTCGTGCTTGCCGACACTGAAGCCGGGAGTTCCCGTCTCAACCACGAAGGCGCTGACGCCCCGGTGGCGGTCCTCGGGATCGGTGCGTGCGAAGACGGAGTAGATGTCCGCGACGCCACCGTTGGTGATGAAGCGCTTGCCACCGTTGAGGACCCACTCATCGCCCTCGAGCACCGCTGAGGTGCGCATCGAGGCGCTGTCGCTTCCGGCCTCGGGCTCTGTCAGGCCGTAGGCCGCCAGGTGTTCACCCGATGCGAGCTTGGGCAGCCAACGCATCTTCTGCTCGTCGCTGCCGGCCAGCTTGATCGGCAGGGAGCCCAGTTCCTGCACCGCCAGGATCAGGCCGCTGCTTGCGCAGACCTTGGAGATCTCCTCGATCGCCATGATCAGTGCGAGGGCACCGGTCCCCGTGCCGCCGTGCTCTTCGGCAAATGGAAGTCCCAGAATGTCGTGTTCCGCAAGGGCCTGACGGACATCCTGCGGGAACTCAGCCTGCTCGTCGATCTCGGCGGCCCGCGGCGCAATGTACCGCTGCGCAACTTCACGGCACAGTTCCCGAATCTGCAGCTGCTCCTCGCTCAGCTGGAATCCTGCGTGGGCTTCCTGGACGGTGGTCATCGCGACGGCCTCCCCTGTGTCAATTGCTGCGACCGCACGCTTCGGCAGTCGGAATCACCACATTACCAGTCTCGGGACACGTGTCGGTCTGTGGACACTTCCCGTTTTCCACGGCAGGCGGACGGGTATCGACAGGCGTCCATGCTTGGCAAACTGATCATTGCGTTCGTGATTGCCCACGGAATTGGTGTCGCCGCAGAGCGGATGGAACAGCCACCGCGCGCGACACGGCCCAGCGTGAAGCTGACCTCATCGGGTGATCCCGGCGAGACGTACTCGGTATCGGTTCACGTGGCGAGCACCGTGTGCACAACCACGAAGGCCGTTCGTGTGGATGTCAACGAGTCTTTCGGCATCGCCGGGTCGGGGTACGAGCCGCAGAAGAACCTGCGGCGGTACACGCTCAACGATGGCCCCGGATGCCTTCCATTGATGGTCAGGTGGCGACTTCCCGACGCCTTCTACGGCATTGGCACCTACTCGATTCAGGTGCGCCCCCGAAATCAATTCGGATTCGGCCGTCCGCAAACATGGAGCCAGTACTATGGCGAATGATTCCCCCGAGCACCCCGCAACGGCGACGCGCTCGACGCCAGTTCTCGTAGCGGCTCTCGTGCTGGCCGCCACGGCAGGACTCGGCGGCGGGTTTGCCGTCGGGCGCTCGCTCGGGCCAGACCTCGACGCTGAACGTCGCGCGGCTGCCGCACAAGGTCGAAAGGCAGGGGCGATCGCTGGCGCACGGAAGGGCGACAAGGCGGGCGAAGTCTCGGGCCAGCAGCAGGCGTACGACCGCGCCTACAAGACGGCAAATGCGGATGCCCGGAAGCGAGCCACTGCATTCCGCAACGCAACGCTTGGTGGTGCACAATGACTCGCGGGATTGCTCTGCTGTCAGCCGTACTACTGCTCACCTGTGGCGCGCTGGGAGTCGCCGCCGGGTTCGTCACCGCCCCCAGCGATGCTGATGTGCACTATGCGCGCGAAACAGCGAAGAAGTCGGCTCGAAAGAAGGCCTATGCCGCTGCGTTTGCCGACGCAGAAGCAGCCGCGATCAAGCGGGTCACTCCAGCTGCAGCTGCGGATGGCAAGCGACAGGGGACCGCCGACGGACTGAAGACCGGGCTCAAGCGGGTCTACGTGCCGCAAGTAATGGGCGGCCCCGAATTCCAGCCGACATCCATAATCGTTGGAAACTACAGACCGTTCTCAAAGATCAGTTACAAGGACTACGGCGGATTCGTTGCGTCAGCCACCGCCGTAATGGAAATCAAGACATGCGTCCCGAGCTGTGCCGATGGTTTTGCCGACTATTACGACGTCGGACTCAAGCTGTCGCGAGTCAAGAACTGTACGGGTGTTATGGCGTACACGCGTGCCGACTACCGCTTCGTCGATCGCAAGCCGCCAAATGTGACCTCGCGAAATGGATTCATGGACCTCGGCTTCAACTGCACCATCGTCAAGAAGATGGCTCAGATCAAACTCCAGCAGTTCGAAGAAGAGTCAGCCGCGGCGTTGAAGACTGCAGATCAGTAGGTGCGCGCATTCCACTCGCATTCACGCTACGCGCTACAGACCATGGACACGTCGGTTCGCGAATGAGTCCGGGGCAGGTAGGCGCGTCACGCGACCGTCTGGCAGGACCAGCCATGACCAGCCGCGGTAGTCACGAACCTCAATCGTGTCGGTTGTGTCCGACGCTCGGATGGAAAAGCAACACGCATCTTCTGGAGCCGAGGGCAGTACCAGCGGCTGATTTGTTGACCGGTCCAGCGACCTGGACCAGTGACGCACGCGGTCCTGTGCACGTCGTGATCCAATGCACACTTCGAAGAGATCGACTGAAGTCCAGCGAAATCCGCTGTCGCCTTCGCACGGCAGATTCTTCACACGACCAATGACAGACCAATCCCTCGTCCTCACCGTCATCAGGTGATAGTCGACGATGCCGTAGTCCTCCTCCCGGTCCGACAGCGCACCGTTGTACTGGACTGCCATGAGCGAGCGATCACGGTTGAAGACGAGTGACTCGGGAGAGTCCCACTCACCAGAGAACGATACGACTGTCCTTCCAGGCTCCTCTAATGGGACATGCGCCAACTTGATCTTGTCGATGGTCGAGTACAAGACCTGATCGTTGCTAAACCAGGCAGCGGGGGGCCCAACTCGACTGCGACGGCCCATGATCGTGCCGTCAATGCGAACTACATACAGCATCGAGGCTTTCTGTGGCATTGCGCTGCCCCCATG
>CAYNNW010000115.1:0-6701 GCA_964398435.1 uncultured Gaiellales bacterium
AGCAGAAAGAGTTGCTGCGCCAGCTCCGACTCGAGGTTGATGTTCTGGCGTTGTCGGCCACGCCGATTCCACGAACGCTGCACATGTCGCTGACGGGAATACGTGACATATCGGTGATCGAGACCGCTCCGCATGGACGGCGGCCAATCCAGACCCACGTCGGTGAGTACGATGAAGAGCTCGTCAAGCTTGCGATCGAACGCGAACTCGAACGGGGCGGACAGGTGTTTTACCTGCACAACCGGGTCGAGACGATCGATGAATGTGCCATCCAGATCCAGTCGATCGTGCCTCAGGCAAAAGTGGGCATCGGCCACGGGCAGATGGGCGACCGGGAGCTCGAGAAGGTCATGCTCGGCTTCCTGCGACGCGACTTCGATGTGCTCGTGGCAACCACGATCATCGAGAGCGGCCTGGATATCCCGGATGCCAACACCCTGATCGTTGACCGCGCAGACATGTTGGGCCTCGCACAGCTGTACCAGATTCGCGGGCGCGTGGGACGCTCAACCCGATCGGCGCATGCCTACCTCTTCTATCCGTCTGCGCGGGAGCTGAGCGAGGAGGCGCGCGCCCGCCTGACAACGCTGAGTGACTTCACCGAGCTCGGATCCGGTGCCAAGATTGCCATGCGCGACCTGGAGCTACGTGGCGCCGGAAGCCTGTTGGGCGCGGAACAGTCGGGGCACGTCGCCGCTGTCGGATTCGAGATGTACGTCGAGATGCTGGCGGACGCCGTTGCAGAACTCTCCGGTGAGGAGCTCCCGGCAGCGAAGGGCGTCACCGTCGACGTTCGTGTTGATGCCTGGGTCCCGGCCGAGTATGTGGCTAGTGAGGCACTCAAGGTCGACCTGCATCGTCGCATCGCGATGGCACCGGATTTCGCCACCATCGACGCGCTGCTGGTGGAGCTGGAGGACCGATATGGACCGGTTCCCGATCCGGTCGTCAACCTGTGCGACCTCGGGCGGGTGCGAATTGCCCTCGAACGGATCGATGGCGACCGACTTGTCTGCATGGGCAATCGCATTTCGGTGACCGCCATCGATCTGGATACGGACGGCGCAACGCGACTACGCCGGAGCGAACCACTTGCAGGCTACGACGGGTCGCGACGCGAGATATCGGCGCAGGTCCCCGACCAGACGCGTGTGATCGAACGCATTCTCGAGCTGCTCCGCCATCTCGCGGATGCCCTGGACATGGAGTTCGATGATCAGCCGACCGGCACCTAGGCGGGCTTCATCGACGATGACGACGACAATGAGCGCGACGGGACCCTCCTGTATAGTCACGATCGGTTGTCGCCGGGCATGATGCTGGGCGGGTACACATCAGTTCGGCAGGGGCCGAACGTACATCAACGAGGGGCAGTGCTCTGATGCGGATGAGGAAGCTTGTTGGAACCGGGTGCACACTTGCGCTTGCCGTGCTGATTGCAGCGGGCTGCAGTGGATCGGTTGGGGGAGGAATTCCCAAGAATGCGATCTGTACCGTCGACGGTGATCCGATCGCCAAGTCCGACTTCAACCGGATCATCAGCCAGGCTCGGAAGAACTACGAGTCGCAGGAGCAGGACTTCCCCAAGAAGTCTTCGCCCGAGTACAAGCAGCTGCAGAACCAGGGTGTCGACTACCTGATTGAGCAGCAGCTCTTTGCGCAGCAGGCCGAAAAGCTGGGCGTCAAGGTGACGGACAAGGCCGTCAACAAGCGGCTCAAGCAGCTGAAGAAGTCATTCTTCAAGGGCAACGAGAAGCAGTACAAGGCCGAGTTGAAGAAGCAGGGCCTGACGGAGAAGGAAGTCAAGGACAACATCCGTCAGCAGCTGCTCTCCGAGAAGCTCTTCGAGAAGGTCACCAAGAAGATCAAGGTGACCGACAAGAAGGCCAAGGCGTACTACGAGGACAACCCGGGCCAGTACAAGCAGCCGGAGTCGCGTGACGTTGCTCACATCCTGGTCAAGAAAAAGGCCGATGCGGACGCGATCTACGCACAGGTCAAGGGTGGTGATGCCAAGAAGTTCGCGGCGCTGGCCAAGAAGAAGTCGGAGGACACGAGCTCCGCGGTCAACGGCGGTGAGCTGAACATCAGCCGCGGCCAGACGGTGCCCGAGTTCGACAAGGCAGCGTTTGCACTCAAGAAGGGTGCGGTCTCCAAGCCAATCAAGACGCAGTACGGCTTCCACGTCATCCTGGCCAAGGGTGACGTGAAGGAAGCACGACAGCAGCCGTTCAAGGAAGTCCGCACCCAGATCAAGCAGACGCTGCTCCAGGAAGAGCGGAGCAAGCGCATGCAGGATTGGCGTGACGACATCCGCAAGGACGCCGAGGAGCAGGTCAAGTGCAAGAAGGGCTTCGTCTGGACCCAGACCGTGACCGAGACTGAGGAAGCATCGCCAACGCCGCCGGCCGAAGAGTCGGAGGCTGGCAAGGACTCGGAAGGCGACAAGGACGCCAAGGCAGACAAAGACGCCAAGGATTCCAAGGACGCGAAGGCAGCCGACACCAAGAAGGATGCCGATGCCAAGTCTGACGCCAAGAAGGACTCAAAGGACAAGTAAGTCCGTGGAGCACACTGCGGGTGGAGGAAGCTGACGCTGTGGCCGAGACCCCCGCGGATGGAAGCCGGTACCGACGTACAGACGAGGCCGCAACCACATCGGTTGCGGCCTCGCTGCGTTCACTGTGGGAGTTGACGCTCCACCTGCGGACGGCGTGTCCGTGGGATCGTGAACAGACGTTGGGAACGATCGTTCCGCATACACTGGAGGAGTCGTACGAGACCGCGCAGGCAGTTCGTGATCACGAGGACGCGCTCGCTCGCGGTGACGACGGCGAGGCGACTCGAGCAGCGCTCGAAGATGAGTTGGGGGATCTGCTCTTTCAGGTCTGCTTCCTTGCGATGCTGCTGAACGAGGAGAACGCGCAGATCAGTCTCGGCTCGGTGGCTGACCGCATTCACCACAAGCTGGTGGTCCGCCACCCACACGTCTTTGGCGACGCCACGGCAGCAACAGCCGATGAGGTACGACTCACCTGGGATCAAGTCAAGCAGCAACAGACCAGTTCGGAAACATCTGCCGGCCCGCCGCAGCCGGGCCGCCGCCCCTTCGATGGACTTCCCGCATCGCTGCCTGCCTCCATTGAGGCCCAGAAGATCCAGGCACGGGCAGCATCACGCCTTGGATTCGACATGGCTGACTGGCGGGAGGCGCTCGTTGACCTGCGTGGCGAGATTGACGAACTGATCGAGGCCGTCGACCAGGCCGGAGGCTCGGCCAGTGAAGATCAGCCGCCCGACGCGCACGTGGAATCCGAGGTTGGCGACGTGCTGTTTGCAGCGATCAACGTGGGTCGGCTGTTGCGATGCGATGCGGAGTACGCGCTGCGAGGTGCAACTGCACGATTCCGCCAGCGGGTACAGGGAGCGATAGATCTCGCCCACGGTGCCGGTGTCGACTTTGCCTCGTTGGAGCTGCCCGCGCAGGAGCAGTGGTATCAGCGCTCCAAGGCGCAGACCCCGAAGAACTAAGGGGCCCCGACAGCGCCGTACTGCGAAGTCGAGACCCCTTCTGATCTCTCAGTACCTGTGTGAGGGCACTCAGCGGAGCTTCGGCGCTGCAGGCTGCAGACCAACAGACACCCATGAGTCCTTGACCGCCTGAACCTCGGCGGAAGCCGATCCGTACAGGTCAGTGGCGGACTGCACCGTGGCATTGACTGCATCACTGAACTGAGCGCCGGATGTCATGTAGTTGGTCAAGGCGCGGTACCAGATCGCACCGAGCTTGTCGCGACCGATCTTCTGGGCGACCTCAAAGGCTGCCTTGTTCGGAATACCCGAGTTGATGTGCACACCGCCATTGTCATAGCTGATGTTCTTGTAGTCCTTCATGTGCCCGGGCTGCGGGTCACCGGCGTACCCGGTCCCCGGAGTGCTCATGCTGCGCAGGCCGTCACCCTCAACCTTGGGCGTGAAGATCTGCTCACCCACGAGCCACTTCGGATCGCGTTCAGCCGCGCCTGGATTCTGGCGTGCCTCATCCCACTTCTCGATGAGGTTGCCGAACACGTCGGACCACGATTCGTTGAGCGCGCCGGACTGCTTGAAGTAGCGCAGCCCCGCCGTCTTCTCGGTAACCCCGTGCGCCATTTCGTGCCCAACAACGTCAGCGCCGAGAGCAAACGGAATGAAGCGCTCACCGTCACCGTCGCCGTAGGTCATTTTCGACCCGTCCCAGAATGCATTGTTGTACTTCGAGCCGTAGTGAACGGTCGAGGTCAACTTCATTCCGCGGTTGTCGAGACTGTCCCGATTGAAGTTTTCCTTGTAGTAGTCGTAGACGGCCTTGGCATTGTCATGCGCCGCATTGACGACAGCGTCATCAACCGGGGCCTGACCCTCACCGCGAGCCAGTTTGCCCTGGCTCTGACCGTTTTTGGCGTCAAATGTCTCGCGCTTGAGTGCCGAGTGGATGGTGGACCAGGAGTCCAGCACCTTGCCGTTGTCTGCATCGACGAAGTACTGCCAGCGGCCGTCGCCCTGCACGTTCGCAAGTTCAAACGACCATGCCCGATGCGGAAGTCCGTCGGCGGTTGTGTAGATGCCGAGCGTGCGCGGCGTGACCTCGCGGAGGCCCGTCGCGGAAATCCCGGAGGTTGCAAGCGACCGGCGTGCGGCTGACAGCGCGGTGCTGCCGTCCGACGGAACCAGCGAAGCAGCCCGATCCAGCACGATATTCGGTGTCACTCGACCACCGACCGACTTGACGATCTGGCCCTGCGAGTGAACGATGACCTGCTGTCCGAAGACCGGCAGCCCGTCGTGGACCTGCTGGTACTTGACGTGTTCAAAGCCCAGCTGATCGCGCTCGACTCCAACGACTTTGAGCTGCTTGGCCGGATCGGCAACGCCGAACAGTGTCCCGTGCGCGGCAAGGAACGACTGAGCGACGGCGCCCTCACGTGGAGCAGCTCCCGGCGGCAGATCCACGCGGAACTCGCCCGCAACGAAGGTCGCTGCGTTCGAACCCTTGTCGACGGCAATTCGAGCCGATGGATCCGACTGGGTTGCGTCCTTGACAGCCTTATCCAGCTGATCACGTGACTGGCGGCCGGAGCGGGCGGTGTTGCCCGGCTGCGGCTCAGGAACAATCGGGGAGTTGTCCCCGGCTGATGCAACCGGCGGCGCCGGCGGAAGCAATGACATCCCACCCCCGCGAACCGGTCGGGCCGACAAGAAGCGCCCTGGGTCGGAACTCGGCACGGCACTGCCGAATTGCGTGGACGACGAAACACCTGACAGGCTCATGGCCTTCCCTCCCTATTGTCCCTCCACGGGGGGTCCCCAAACGATATGCCGTCGGCTCGCCAACAGAATCGATGTTCCCCCGTGTGCGGATTGTAGACAGTTTCGCGTCGAGATGCGAGTTCCCTGCGTGGATCGCCTGTACGGACCCGAAATGGTCACGTGTTGCGATGAAGCGCGTGCGGTGAGATGGTGCTGGATGCGCAACCCGAGCGGGGAGGAATGAGATGGATCAGCACAAGGTGCGAGTCGAGCGGATTCGTGGGCGACAGATACTGGACTCACGTGGAAATCCCACCGTCGAGGTCGACGTACTGCTCGAAGGCGGCGCTCGTGGGCGCGCAGCGGTCCCGTCGGGAGCCTCAACGGGGTCGCATGAGGCGCTCGAACTGCGAGATGGTGGCACGCTCTGGGGGGGCAAAGGTGTCGCTACTGCGGTCGCACATATCAATGACGAGATTTCGCGTGCTCTGTGTGAGCGGGTGCTTCCTGCGCAGGCCGACCTGGATCGGATGCTGATTGAGCTCGACGGCACCACCAACAAAGGGCGACTGGGAGCGAACGCGATCCTTGGCGTGTCGCTGGCCTGCGCTCGTGCTGCTGCCAACCACGAGGGCATGTCGCTGTGGGCATGGGTGCTTGAGCGCTGTGTTGATACTGCAACACCATTGCTGCCGGTGCCAATGATGAACGTCATCAACGGCGGCGAGCACGCGAACAATGCGCTCGACGTACAGGAATTCATGGTGATCCCGCACGGCTTCGAAACGTGGAGCGACAGTCTGGCAGCAGGCACTGCCGTCTTCCATCGGCTCAAGAAGATCATTGATTCGCGCGGTATGTCGACCGCGGTTGGGGACGAGGGCGGATTTGCGCCCGATCCGGGCACCAATCGGGATGCATTGGTTCTGCTGCTGGAAGCCATCGAGGCCGCGGGCTTTGTCCCGGGCGAGCAGGTGTCCATTGCCATGGATGTTGCGGCGACCGAGCTGTACTCGGATGGCGCCTACACCCTCGACGGGCAGCGCCGCGACCACGAAGGCCTGCTCGACTGGTACACCGAGATCTGTCGCGACTTTCCCATCGTTTCCATCGAGGATGGAATGAGCGAGGATGACATGACTGGATGGGAACGGCTGACCGAAGAGTTGGGGCAGAAGATCCAACTCGTCGGTGACGACCTGTTTGTCACAAATCCCCAGCGACTGCGCGACGGCATTTCAGCCGGCCGCGCCAACTCACTGCTGGTCAAGGTGAATCAGATTGGCACGCTGACCGAGACGCTCGAAGCCATTTCAATTGCATCGGCAGCGGGATACACGTCGGTGATGTCGCATCGCTCGGGCGAGACCGAGGACACCACGATCGCAGACCTGGCCGTCGGCACGGGCTGT
>CAYNNW010000116.1:0-6683 GCA_964398435.1 uncultured Gaiellales bacterium
ACAACTAGATCCGTCATTGCGACTGCACGGGCGGACGACGTCGGAACTCTTCCGATCTCGTGCGATAGCCTTACCGGTGCCCGACGCCCCATGCGCAGCACCAGCATGCGACCCAAACCACGACTTCCAATGAACGACAGCAAATTCTCAGCTACAAGCGCGACCGTCTGGCTCGTACGTGGAGTAATTGTAGCCGCATCCTGTGGTATAGCGCTGGTGGTGGTGTTCGCCGTTGGTCGCGGCTTTGACACAACAGACGAGGGCTACTACCTCAATTGGATCAGCAATCCTGGGAAGTACGAGGTTTCTATCTCGAACTTCGGCGCTGCCTACCATCCGTTGTACGAATTGGTCAACGCCAGCGTGTCGTTGCTCAGGCTGTCCAATCTTCTCATCACATTGGTGCTCGCAACGATACTTGCCGGGCAGCTGCTGAAACCCGATCACACGTCGGATGATGACTCGCTCAGTCCAGTCGACCGGCGAATCTTTGCTTGCGCATTTGGAATCACCTCGCTGACAACGTTGTACCAGTGGCTTCTTACTCCCAGCTACAACTGGCTCAATCTGCAGGGGCTCATGATTGCCACGATTGGGCTGCTCGTGCTCCGAAACACCAGGAATCGGATCGAATACATGGGGGCGCTTATCGTCGGAATCGGGGGATGCGTCACCTTCATGGCCAAACCCACCAGCGCTGTCGGCTTGGCAGCGGTCGCGTTGGTGGCCGTGCCGATACTTGCCGCTCACCGGGTGCGTGCAACTGCGTTCTCGGCAGCGACCGGCACTGCGTTGGTGCTCATGTCGAGTCTCGTTATCGACGGATCGTTTCGGGCAACGTACGACCGGTTCCGGGAGGGAGCACACGAGGCCGCGCTACTTGGCGGACACGGCAGCATTGTGCGTCTCGATCCGCTTGCATGGGATGTGACCACCAGGCATTCATTCTGGCTGCTGGCTGCAGTTGCCGGAGTCTTGGTTCTTGCGACTCGCATCCGCTTTCTGGGTCTTCCGGTCGCGGCCGCAGCAACATTCACGAGCGGTTTGATCATCGCCATCAACCTGTTTGACGATCCGATCGTTCCACTGACCAAGTACCAAGCGATGTGGTCCGGTGCCGCGCCACTGGGAGTTGCGGCTGTCACGGCCGTGTCGGTTCGACGACGCAACATTGACGTGTCGTGGGTGCGGCGCGTCGTGGTTCTGCTCGTGGTTGGCTCCATGCCGCTTATCTACACGCTTGGAACGGGAAACAACTACTGGCGTATCGGGTCACTCGCCGGTTTCTTCTGGGTTGTGTGTGCTGGCGGCATGATCTCCTTCTGGTGGCCCCGGGACACCATGCGGCAGGCCATGGTGGTTCTCGTGTCGCTTGCGCTTGCCGTGACAGGGGTTCTGGTCGCCGCGGGGCGAGAAACGCCGTATCGTCAGGACCTCCCTGTCTCGCAGATGCGCAGCACGGTCACGCTTAGCCACGGTTCCTCCAGGCTGCTCGTTGCCAAGGACAATGCTCGATACCTACGTGATTTGCAGGCCGTTGCCGATTCGGCCGACTTCCAAAAAGGAATGCCGGTCATCGACCTGACTGGCAGATCCCCGGGCAGCCTCTATGCGCTCGGTGCAACCGCAACGAGCCAGCCGTGGATCGCAGGGGGATACCCCGGAAGTGACAAATTCGCAGCAGTTGGCTTGGCTCGGGTCGCATGCACAGAGTTGGCGTCCGCGTGGGTCCTGGATGAACCAGGCGGACCGCGTGGTCTTTCGGGCAAGCTGCTCGAGCCACACGGAGCCAGGCTCGATGATGATTACGAGATGGTCGGCACACCCGTGACGACAGATGGGTGGGAACAACAACTTCATCGCCCCACCCGCGATCCCGAAACTGCTCGCGATGACTGTAATCAGGCTAGGAAGTAGCTGAGCGTCGTTCACCGACAACGAGCGTTACTGCGCATCCAATCGCCCGGGCGCCAGGAACCCGCTCAAGGACAGGCTCAATAAGCTTCATGACGCGTGCAATGCCGTTTGGGGCGAACACCGGGACAAATCCAGCGAACCGCTGACTGACAACCCGCCCTCCGGCATCGGTAACCCAGCGGCGAATCTGACGGCTCGTATAGGAAGCCTCATCGTGTTCGCGATGGTACGGATGCACGCGTTCCAGCAGCTTGAGGCCAGGACTGTTTCCATTTGGCTCGTGTATCACCACAATTCGCGCAACTCGAAAGGCTTCGGCGACCATTCGAGCGGGATGTTCCACATGGTGAAGCACGCTGCGAAAAAGCGCGACATCGTAGCTGTCATCGGCGAATGGCAAGTTGTGGCCATCTGCTACATCAAAGTGGATGTCGCGCTCGCCGGCCTTGCCACGGGCCACGTCGATCGCGCTAGGTGCTGGCTCGATTGCGGTCATCGCGCGAGGTCGAGCCTCGTCCCATAATTCTATGGAGAAGGTACCGTCGCCACAGCCAATATCGAGCACATTTGCGCCAGGAAAGTAGCCGGTCTCCAGGATGATGTCCGACGTTCGCCTCAGCGCAAGGCGAGTGCTGAGGCGGCTGTTGGTTGTATAAACGTAGCCACCACCGGACTCGGCATCACGGTTGAAGGCCGAAACTCCGTGTCGAGGGGTTGCGGCTCGCTTGCGATTCTTCATTCGAGAGCAAATTCCCTTATGTTCGCGCAGCGATCAAGGCCTGTCCACAGTCCTGCTCAGAGCAGACTGCCGATGAGCAGGCCGGCAACAATGAAAGTGACACTGAAGACCTTTGCCAGCGTCACCGGCTCATTCAAGAATAACGCACTGACTGCCAATACCCCGACGTACGTAAGCGCCATGTACGGGTATACGGTGCTGAGCTCGTACTTGCTGAGTGCAGCCATCCAGCAGACGGCAACTACAGCCAGCGTGACAAATGCACTGAGTACCCATGGCTCGAGCAGAACTCCAAGCAGGCTGCTCCACCGAACTGCTCCACGCTCACCCACAACGCCAGCGCCGCCGAGCTGTGCCTTCAGTACCGACTGGCTGTACACCACGCCGAGCACGGTGATACCGACATATATCCAAGGGGGGATCTGCAATCCGAACAACGCTATCTCCAGCTGACCCGTGTGAGCCGATGGATACTACCGTGGAACTCGGACCTGCTGGCTTCGTGGGTCCGGCACCCTTCTGGCCCCGGCTGGCTCGCTGAGTGCCTCGACCGTCGCATACCCGGGAGGCACTATGAGAGGATTCATCGGTGATGAAAGAACCGGGAATCATGTCACCGGGGTCGACGCATGCGACTCCCGAGACGCTGTTTGCACAGCAGATTCGAGAGATTGTGCTTCGCCAGTCGAAACGCGCTCATGTCGGTCACATTGGCTCTGCACTCTCGATCGCAGATGTGGTTGCGTCGCTCTACTGCAACACCATGGATATCGACCGGCCAGATGATCCTGACCGCGACCGGTTCGTGCTCTCGAAAGGGCATGCATCCCTCGCCGTATACGCCGCGCTGCACCTGCGCGGCTGGATAACCGAAGCACAGCTCAATTCGTACTGTGGTGATGAATCGCTCCTTGGGGTTCATCCGGAGCACGCTCTGGACGGGATCGACTTCTGTACGGGCTCCCTCGGGCAAGGGCTGTCACTGGCCGCAGGAGCAGCGCTCGGGGCGCGAATGCAGGGCTCACGGCGGCGCGTATTTGCACTGATTAGTGATGCCGAATGCAACGAGGGTTCAACCTGGGAGGCCTCGGCATTTGCAGCTCACCATAAGCTGTCGAATCTGATCACGATCGTCGACATGAACGGTCAACAGGCACTTGGTTACACACGCGACGTCATGGACATGTCGCCCCTCGAAGAGAAGTGGAACGCGTTCGGCTGGAACGCCCAGGTGGTCGACGGGCACGATGTCGCTGGCATCAAGAACGCAATCGAGCACCTCGACCTTGACGGAGCAAAGCCCCACGTACTTGTCGCACGCACGACGTTTGGCAAGGGAGTCGACTTCATGCAGGGGGAGATCAAGTGGCACTACTTGCCAATGTCAGATCAGCAGTATGAGGACGCAATACAGCAAGTCGGTGGCGCCGTATGAGAGCTGCATTTGCAGAGTCGCTTGCAGAGCTTGCCTCAACCGACGAGCGCATCGTTTTGCTCACCGGCGACCTCGGATTCATGGCTCTCGAGCCGTTTTCACTCACACATCCAGAGCGATTTTTCAACGCCGGAGTCGCAGAACAGAACATGATCGGCGTTGCAACCGGAATGGCCGAGGCTGGTTTCATTCCGTTCGCCTATTCGATAGTGACATTTGCGACGCTTCGACCCTACGAGTTCATCCGAAACGGGCCGATTCTGCATCAACTTCCAGTTCGGATCATTGGCGTTGGTGGCGGTCTTGAGTACGGCAATGCGGGGCCAACTCATTATGGCTTGGAAGATGTTGCAGTGATGCGTACACAGCCGGGCATTTCAGTCATCGCACCGGCGGACCATGAACAGGCCCGATCCGCAATCCTCGCAACGTGGGATCTGGCAGGCCCGATCTACTATCGAATCGGAAAGGACAACAGTACGGTTGTCCCCGGGCTCAATGGCCGATTCGAGTTAGGAAGAGCGCAGACGGTGCGCAGCGGGACCGACGTAGCCCTCATTGCGATGGGGAGTGTTTCTGCTGAAGTTGCACGAGCGGCTGACATTCTCGCCGAGCGGGGGATTTCGGCCAGCGTTACGATTGTGGCAAGTGTGAGTCCGGCTCCTGTCAGCGATTTGCTGGAAGTCATCTCGGCTGCGCAACACGTAGTAACGGTCGAGGCGCACTACACAACCGGTGGTCTCGGCTCACTCGTAGCAGAGATCATGGCCGACAATGCGGTATCTCGAAAGCTGCTCCGGTGTGGGGTTGACGATACGCCAGACGGAATCTCGGGCAGTGAGCGCTTCATGCTTGAGCGCTATGGGCTCACGTGTGAACGCATTGCCGATCGCACTATTGATCTGATGGAACACTCGTCTGCTTCACGAACCGTAGAGGATGGCCCGCAGGTCGCACAGGTGTAACCGGGTGGACGTTCGCTCTCAGAAGAAGATCAGTGCGGTTATCGCGTGCTACCTCGATGAACCGACCGTTCTCATCATGCATGAGCGGTTGACGAACACCTTTAACAAGATTGGCATCGACTACGAGATCATCTTTGTAAACGATGCCAGCCCGGACGACGCCCGTACCAAGCTTGAGGAACTTGCTGCGGTTGACAGTCATGTGGTCGTGGTCAACCACTCGCGTAACTTCGGGTCTCAAGGAGCATTTACCAGTGGCATGCGGATCGCTACCGGTGACGCGGTCGTGCTGCTCGATGGCGACCTGCAGGATCCGCCCGAGTTGATCGAAGAATTTCATGAGAAGTGGCTCGAAGGCTTCGACGTGGTCTACGGGGTGCGCACTCAGCGCGAGGCGACGCGGTTTCTTCAAGTTGCATACAAGGCGTTTTATCGAGTATTCCGAGCAGCTGCCTACGTGCCAATGCCGCTCGATGCAGGTGACTTCTCACTGCTGGATCGACGAGTTGTTGACGCACTCAATGCCATGCCCGAAAACAACCGTTTTTTGCGGGGTCTTCGAAGTTGGGTCGGGTTTCGCCAGACCGGTGTCCCGTATGTACGCCCCGAGCGAATGTTCGGACGGACGACGAATTCGTTTTGGCGAAATATCGGATGGGCGCGCAAGGGAATATTTTCGTTCTCATACGTTCCCATCGACGCGATTGCCATTCTCGCTTTTTTCACCGTTGTTTTGGCATTGATTGCTGGTATCGCCCAAGTCGCGGTACGCATCTTCTGGCCCGACCTTGTGCCAGGCGGATTCACAACAATCATCCTGGTTGTTCTGTTCATGGGAGCAATTCAGCTCCTCTGTCTGAGCATTATCGGCTCATACCTCTCGCACATCTATGACGAGGTCAAGCGACGACCGCCATATATCGTCGAGAGCGTTGTGAATCATCCCCACATCGATAAGGGATCGGATCAAGTTGAATCAACATCTACCCGCAGTGAAGAGAATCCATCCCATGCCAACAGTTGAACTGCAAGCGACACGCTGCGCGATCTGCGGTGAATTCGAGGGCGCGGACGAGATATTTGCCGCCACGCTAAGCGACGAGGCATTCAGTGCGGAAGTGTTCTCCGCGCGCCGGATTCCTGATCGAGTTCACTATCGATTGGTCAAATGCCGCACCTGCTCGCTCGTCAGATCTGACCCTGTC
The DNA here is from genome assembly GCA_964398435.1 of uncultured Gaiellales bacterium. Lineage (GTDB taxonomy): Bacteria > Actinomycetota > Thermoleophilia > Gaiellales > SKUG01 > CAYNNW01. The sequence goes on from CAYNNW010000116.1 coordinate 6,262, forward strand.
GCAACCGAAGACACGCTCTCGAATCTGTATGCACAGAGCACGTTTGACTATGGGGTGGAACTGGCGAACCTTCGTGCAACATATGGCCGATATCTTGCGCGCCTCGACGACTATGGTGCGCGCAAGGGGGATCTGCTGGAAATCGGATGTGGCAATGGCTTTCTGCTTGAAGAGGCAATTAGCCAGGGGTACTCCTCGGTTAAGGGAGTTGAACCGAGCCCACTGGCAATTGAGGCAGCTGCGCCGAGAGTTCGAGAACACATCGTCTGCAGCATGATGGAACCGGGCATCTTTGACGCAGATACGTTCGATGTTGTGTGCCTGTTCCAGGTGTTCGATCACGTCCCGAATCCAGACGAGCTTCTCGTCGAGTGTCGGCGAATACTCAAACCCGGGGGACTCATCCTTTGTCTCAATCACAA
>CAYNNW010000117.1:0-6682 GCA_964398435.1 uncultured Gaiellales bacterium
CCTGCTGACGGCGGGCCTGGCCTACCCGTGGGGCTTCTTCGCCTTCGCCGCGGTGGGCGCCCTGGGCGGCCTCGCCCTGACCGGCACCCGGACCCGGCAGGACCTGCGGGAACGCTCCCGCTGAGCCGCTGACGGCTCCCGCTCCACGGGCCGCCCCGGGCCGCACGGCGATCCACCGCCGGCCCGAGGCGGCCCTCCGCCGTCCGGCCGCGCGCCTAGACTGACGGTGTGGCAGGACTGATCAGACGCGAGGACATCGACGAGCACAACGACGTCAGGGGCGCGATCAGCTGCGGGAATCAGCATTGGATGATGCGCCACGTCGATCCGCAGGAACGAGCGCCGTTCACGCTCAGACGGGCCGACGTCATCATCTGGGGCGGTGCGAAGCGTCATCTCCGCACCCTCAGATAATGACCGGAACCGAGCCGCCGTCGACACCCAGCGCAGCCCCTGTCACATACGACGCCTGGGCCGATGCAGCAAACACGATCATCGATGCAATCTCGTCGGGCTCCGCCAGACGTCCGAGCGGTCGCCCGGCACCCGTTGCCTCGAGCGCCTGCTCGCGGGTGATCTGCTTGCCCGACGCAACCTGCTCAGCAAGTCCGCCCGGTGCGAGCCACGCCTCGGTTGCAGTCGGCCCGGGACAGACGGCCACCGAGCGGATGCCGTCCGATGCGTACGTATCTGCGACTAGTCGACTGAGTGAGAGCACTGCGGCCTTGGTCACCGAGTAGTTCGGCATGCCGATACTGGGGCGCTTGCCCGCCGTGGATGACACGTTGACGATGCACCCGCTCCGCTGAGCACGCATCGACGGAACAACTGCGCGGATCGCCCGTACGAAACTCATGACGTTCAACTGCCAGAGGTCTTCCCACTGTTGGTCAGTGACCTCCTCGAAGGCGGCCTGATACGCGAGGCCCACGTTGTTGACCAGGACATCAACCCGCTGCAGCTTGGAGATGGTTTCCTCAACCACCCGGGCCGGGACAGCAGGATCCGAAAAATCCCCTGACAGTGCCAGCACGCTGCCACCATCTGCGTCTGCCGCCACCTGTCGCCCCGCCTCGGCGAGCCGCTCCCGATCACGCGCTGCAATGACGACGTGCGCCCCCTCACGCGCGAACATGCGGGCAGCGGCCAATCCGATTCCGCTGCTCCCGCCCGTGATAAGCACAACACGACCTGTAAGTCCGAGATCCATGGGCAGATACTATCGGTGCATGGTCACTCTCAACCTCTACCTGATTCGTCATGCCGAAAGCGAGTGGAATGCGATCGGTCGCTGGCAGGGTCAGGCGGACCCTCCACTCAGCGATCGCGGAATGCAGCAGGCCGCTGGCCTGGCGGCTGGGTGGGCCCATCCGATCGACACGATCTTCAGCAGCGACCTTGAGCGAGCAGCACAGACGGCACACCCCCTGGCCGCCGCTCGCGGACTCGATGTTCAACACACGGCAGACCTCCGCGAACTCGACGTTGGATCGTGGAGCGGCCTGACCCGCGATGAGATCCAGGTCCGATACCCCGGCGCTCTCGAACGCTACTTTCTGGGTGAAGCAGCCTGGGAGGGTGGCGAGTCGCATGAACAGCACGCTCGTCGGGTTCGCAGATTCCTCAAGTCAGTCATGGAGTCCGCCCCTCGTGATCGGGACGATGAACCTCTCTCGATTGCCGCGGTAACCCACGGCGGAACACTTCGGGCCATCGTCGTGGAGGCGCTGGGACTGCGCTCGAACAGCGACCGATGGCTGGGCGGCGTCGGCCACACAAGCATCACCCATCTCACTCGCGACTCACGGGGATGGCGGCTGGCGGGATTCAACCGCCCCGTCGTCTGACAACGACGACAGGGACGCACCGCTCGACCACTGAGCGGTACGTCCCTGTCGGACAACTACGGTGTTGGGGTGTGCGGTCAGGCCTTCTGCTGCACTGGCATCTGCACGACCGAGCACTGTGATGGTGACGTGCCACCACTGTTCTGCCACGGGAACTTCACATCCGGAAGCCCGGGCAGCTTCGGCCCACCACTCCCTGTGAAGGTTGCGCCCTTGGCTCCGGTTGCCGCATCAACGGTTCCCGAGAATGCGCCGTACAGTGCGCCACTGACACCACCGATTATGGTTCCCCAGATCGCTCCGGGAACAGCGCCGATTCCGCCGAACAGCAGTCCTGCGCCTGCGCCGACCAACCCACCGCTGCCGGCACCGAGCATGGCTCCACGCCCGATCCGTCCAAGCAGAGTCGTCTGGCCTTCGACCGACCACTTCCCGCCAGCATGGCTCTTGAGCAGGCCACTGACAGTTCCCGTCAGGAAACCTCCAGCCGCTCCAAGTGCCGCCGCAGGAACCGGCCCGAATGGCGTGATCATGCCCACAGCGGCGCCACCTGCGGCACCTGCCAGGGCACCCTTCATGCCATCGCCGATTGCTCCAGAGACTCGCGGGTGTCTGATCAATGCCGAGCCGGCGCCAACTACTGCGCCCGCCGCGGCGCCGATCGGCACCCCGATTCCTGTTGGCAGGGCTACGACTGTTCCCAGCCCTGCTCCAATAAGTGCGTTTCGTACAACGCTTCCAGCCAGACTCTGATACCCATCATTCTGGCGGGACCCCATCATAGGGTTGGGGCCACCGGCCTGGGTCGAGTACTGCACTGGAGGCGGTCCGATCATCTGTGCCACCGTAGTCACTGTCGTTCACCCTCCCGAGGTGCTGATCCCAAGTAGCTCATGCCACCTGGACGTCATCCCTCTATCGCTGTGGCCGCTCAAGGCCGTTTCAGAAAAGGCCACGGGATGGCCTACCTGGGACACGCTCTGGCCGGTGGCAAATCCATGAAGTACCTGCATATGGGATCTTTTTACCGAAAGCGCCCGTCGCGTGGCCGTCTCGACATTCGGGAGCGCTATGCCGTGGCGGCCGGAAGAGGCCCGTCAAGGTCGGGACCGAATCGCCCTGTTACGGCCGCGAGTCGTTGATCCTCGCCGTCGCCTTCTGGACACGATCTGAGCCGTCCGTGACAAGCCGGAGTGCAGCAACCTGTTTCGGTCGATTAGATACGGGAGCCTCTGCCAGCTGCCGAAGTCCGTCGCGGATCATCCGCGCACCGGAAATCAGGTCACGATGCTCGTCTTCCCACTCGCGAGGAGGCCGCAACCGCTGTACTTCCTGGACGACTGTGTCGACCTGGTCGGCTGCACTCGCGAGCGCTTCTGATCGCTTAGCTGGAGCGGCTCCCGTGGATTTCCGGAGCTGCTGCTGTGTTGAGCCCATCGTTCGATTGATTCGATTGACCCGCTCGATGTACTCACGCTTGGACAGCCGGTCAGAGCCACAGGAACCCATGATGAGTGAGGCACCCACGAGAATGATGAACAGCACCGCGCCCCTGCGACGCGCGCTCGTCATTGTCGTTCGTGATCTGCAGTACATCCTGGCTGGATCATAGAGATCACACGGCAATGGAGATACGAAGAAGATGTGGGGTCGAACGTCCTCACGGGCGTTCGACCCCACATCAGGGGAGCGAGGGAGGGGATGAGAAAACTGTGTGCTAGACCGCGGTCAGGCGCGGAGGTGCGACGCCAAGCCCGGCGCCAGGAAGCGGAATCCCGAAGCCGCTTGCGGACGGCATGAATGAGTTGGCTGGGTTGAGCATTGCGGCGCCCGTCTGTGCCTGAGCAGGCGCTCCGGCGAGCGGCATCGTGAACATCATTGGGGGGACGGCGCTTACGGCTGCGGGCGGCGCCGGAACCACAGCCGGCTTCGACGACGACTTCGATGGGGCGCCGGCGCGCTGCATTCCCAACATGCCGTAGCCCGGATATGAAGGCATTCCCATGGGGTAACCGCCGTATCCGAGGTACGGTGAGGCCCCCATTCCAAACGCCGGATATCCGCCAAATCCCGGATACCCCTGTGGATACCACGACACTGGATACGAGGGGGTACGACCGGTCAGGCGATCCCACAGCGACGGCTGCTGGAAGGACATCGGCGGCGCACATCCAACCGGGATGCCGCAGGGGTTGCCCCAATAACCGTTGCCGTAGTCGTCATCGCCAAAGCGTCGAATCGCATGTATTCCAAGACCGACACCCGCTCCAACCGCTGCTCCGACGACCGCACCGCCAATTCCAACAAGCGATCCAAGTCCGCCCCCAACTCCTGCGCCGACAAGTGCAGCACGAAGCGCGGGGCGCCCTTCGGTTCGGGGCCACAGGGCCGGAACGACTGTTGCAGCAATTCCGATTCCAGCTCCAAGCCCTGCGAACCGCGCCACGCCCGCCAGACTGCTGACCTTGCCGAGCAGCGGAATTCCAATCTTTCCGAGCCATGACACGCCCGCAACTGCCGCGCCGACGGCGCCACCGATTGCTCCGTTGCGTGCAACAGTCGAGACACCTGGGAGCGCAGGCACCGGACGGCTCTCGACCGTTACCGTGCTCTTGACGATGCGCCTGCCCGAGCTGCCTGGCGCCACCACCACCGTTGATCCAGGCTGTACGTATGTGATCGATGTCATCTCTTCACTACCTCCCGATGCACGCGTGGACCGCTCTGCCCAACCTGCTGGAATCCGGCGTCCTCCACTGCACCGGTCCTGCATGTGCTTCACCGGAGATGTCGCAATTCGTCCAGTGCCCCGTCGTCAGCCGCCGCAGCCAGTGGCCGCCCTGGGTCATGCGATGGCCACGCCTGCCCATCACCCAACACACAGCGAAACCTGACGGTGCACGCTCAATCGGTATTCGCACAACCTACGTCGATGCGCGCTAGGCTCCACTTCTGCAGTGCGAATCGCATGAATGGATACGCCTTGAGCGAGCCCCACCTTCCGTCTCCACCGTTTCGACGATCTGTTGTGCGGAGCGCGCGACTGACCGCGGACCACGGTCTGGTGCAGCTGTTCGACTGTACTGACCAGACCACCTCCGACGAGCATGTGCACATGTTCGAAGGCCCGTACGGGCTGGCATACGACCTGGTCGCCCACGGTCAGGTTGCGGCCCGACTGGCCAAGCTGGCCCTTGGCGACGACGCCCTCCTTGCGGTGATGTCACACGCTCGAATGCGAATACTCGAGCTGGCATGCGATGCCACGACAATTCTGGACGCCCCATGTGGGCGGGCGGCAATCATCGATCGAATCCTGCGCGAACGCGCAACGTCACCCAACCGGCCAACGACGATCGTCGGGATCGATCTCGCCCTCTCGATGTTGCGGGCCGGAGCCCAGCGAATTGCGCATACACAGCGGATGGGACGGGATCAGAATGTCGCGTGCGTTCTGGTACGGGCCGATGCGTGCAACACGCCCCTCTCGACCGGATCGATCGACCTGGCGTGCTCGATCAACGGACTGCATTGCATGCCGGACCCGGATCTGTTCGTTGCTGAACTTGCCCGCGTGGTGCGTCCCGGCGGAAAGCTGGTCATGACAACACTCGTACAGCATCGATCGGTGGTTGCACGATCACTGCAGGGTCTGGCACACCGTGGACATGTCATTCCCCAGACAACACTGACGCGCGATCGGGTTCTCGACATGATCGCCGCACACGGATTCGTGACCACAGCAGTTCATGGAGAATCGCAGCTCATGTGCGTGGAGGCACAGGCTCAGTGAGCAGCACAACTGGTGGTTTCGCTCGACGGCGAACCACCACCGGAATTGACCACACCGCTGCCAACGCCATCACTGGTCCAGCCGGCACCGACCAGTCAGTCGTCGGAGTCGCTACCGCAACGGCAACTGCCAATGTGATTGCGATGGCACAGACCGTACGCGCAAGCGACACTCTCCAGTAGTCACTGGCGATTGCCACTGCCACTGCACACACGAGAATTGTTGGGTCCGGTAGCGGCGTGTTGTCAACAGGACTGGCTGCCGACCACATCGCGCTGAAGCGCCCCAGTTCAACACCAACCGCCGCGAGGTCTGTTCCACCCGCGTGCAGGACCGCCCATGCACAGGCCGTCCCAGCAACAACGATGGCAACTGCATCGAGCGTCGCTGCGGCCCGGACGATCAGGGATGCAGCCGGTCCGGCACATAGAACCGCAAGCACAAGTGCGAGCGGCCCACCGGCCTGGGGTGATACTGAATATGCGAGCACAGCCAGCATCACTCCTGTGGCGGCGACCGCCGACAGGCACACCCAGACAGACCGTGTTGACCACCAGCGCGCGGCGACGCACGATGATGCGACAACCACAAGGAATCCAGCCATCGCCGCGTCCTGGAACACAACACGCGTCAGATCCAGTGCCGAACTGACGGCGGCGACACCCACGCACGTACCGGCGGCGCAGGCAGCGGCGATTGCCCAGCGCCAGGGATGCCCATAGGCCGACATGACCGGCAGGCGATCTGGACGATCCACACGCAGCATCGCCCCGACCCAGCCCGCAGCGGCAGTTGCCGCCAGCGACAGCGCCAACGCCCCCCATTCGATCCACTGCATGCCACGAGTATTGACGGCAACCGCAACGGCTGACCAGGCGACAGGGATCACGGCGATGCTGACAGCAAGCGACGGAAACCCAGCAAGCACTCCTGATCGAGGCCGACGCCGCCTGCCCGGAGGCACAGTTGCTTCACCTCGCGATTCCGCGCCGTCTGATCGCGCGTGCGCGACCGGCGGCAGGATCATCTTGTCGCGAGCACG
>CAYNNW010000118.1:0-6680 GCA_964398435.1 uncultured Gaiellales bacterium
GCCACTGGTTTCACCACACCGCGGACACGGTCCGATGACGACGCGCTGCATCCGCAAGCGTTCCGCGTCAATTTCCATGATCTGGCCGACGGTCTTTTTCGTGAAGTCGATGATCTCGCTCAGGAACGAATCGTGGTCGAGCTGACCGTGCTCGATATCCCGCAGCTTCTTCTCCCATGCACCCGTCAACTCGGGCGACGTCAGCGGATGTGTCTCGAGGATCTCGATCAGCTTCAGGCCCTTGGCTGTCACGCGCAGATTGCGGCCCTCTCGCTGGATGTACTGCCGGTTCACAAGCAACTCGATGATCTGGGCACGCGTGGCCGGTGTACCGAGTCCACTGTCCTTCATCGCTTCTCGGGCAGCCTCGTCGTCGACCAGCTTGCCTGCTGTTTCCATCGCACTCAGCAGCGTTCCTTCGGTGTATCGCGCCGGTGGCTTTGTCTGGTGCTGTTCGGCCTCCGCCTGGGTGCAGGTTCCGGAATCCCCCTCGTGCACCTTGGGCAGTTCGCCCTGCTCCCTGTCGGCCGCGTCACCGGCGGTGTCGTCAGCGGCAGCTTCGTCAACGGTCTTGCCATAGACGGCTTTCCAGCCCGCCTCAACCATGACCCGGCCCTTGGTGCGGAACGAATGTGTTGCTGACTCGGTGATGATGGTTGTCAGCTCAAACCGTGCTGTCGGATGAAACACGGCGAGGAAGCGGCGAACGACGAGATCGTAGATCTTGCGCTCGCGATCGGGCAGCTTGCTCAGATCGGCGACCTGCTCGGTCGGAATGATTGCGTGGTGGTCGTCGACCTTTTCATCGTTGACCACTCGCTCCAGCGGCAGGGTATCGAGCCCCGACACGTACGCAGCGGCGGCACGGTATGCCTCCAGCGACGTGAACATGCTGATTCGCCCAGGCAGCTCGGGGACCATGTCGGTTGTCAGATATCGACTGTTGGTCCTCGGGTAGGTGAGAACCTTGTACTGCTCGTACAGCGCCTGTGCCGCCGACAGCGTCGTGCGAGCCGAGTAGCCGAAGCGCCGGTTGGCGTCACGCTGCAGGCTCGTCAGGTCGTACAGCAGCGGCGGACGCTCGCTCTGCTTCTTCAGATCAACGTTGGCAACTCGAGCGGGCGACCCGCTGACTGCCGAAACAACCTGATCGGCGGAGTCCTTCGACAAGATCCATGTAACGCGCGATCCCGACTCCTTCGATGCCGGGTCAAACCACAGCCCCTCGTATTCACGGGTCGAGTCCCCTTCGAGTGAGAACTGGGCCGTTACGAGATGAAAGATCTCCGGCTCGAACTCCTTGATCGCCTTCTCACGGGCGGCGAGGATGCCCAGCGTTGGGGTCTGAACGCGCCCAAGCGACACGACACCACCGAATGCAGATCGCGCACGAATCGTCGCTGCACGCGTGGCGTTCATGCCCACCAGCCAGTCGGCCTCACTTCGCGATCGCGCCGATGCTTCGAGCGGCTGCATCTCATCCCCGGGCCGCAGATGCGCAAACCCGTCGCGGATCGCCTTCTTCGTCATCGAGCTGATCCACAACCGCTTGACGGGCTTCTTCACGGGGGCGAGATCCATCGTATAGGCAAAGATCAGCTCGCCCTCGCGACCGGCGTCGCAGGCGTTCACCACCGAGTCGATGTCGTCACGAGACACGAGCTCATGAATGAACTTCAGCTGCTTCTGCGAGTCGCCGGTGCGCGGTCGCAAGCGAAAGGATTCCGGGACGATTGGAAGATCCGCCCGCCGCCACTTCTTGAATCGCTCATCGTAATCTTCCGGCTCAGCGAGCTCGACGAGATGGCCGACTGCCCACGTCACCACCCAGTCGTCTGACTCCAGGTGGTTATCGCCTTTTGTGAAAACACCGTCGAGCGCACCCGCGATGTCACGACCGACGCTTGGCTTCTCGGCAACGATGAGCGTCTTTCCCATGAATGGCCCATTCCCTTCAGCTGTGACTCGCGCGGCATGATACAGCCCGCCCCCAGTTCGAACACGACCGCGTGTCACATTGGCTCGGGCACAGCACTGCGCCTGCACATCAGGGTACAATTGCCGATATGACCTGCGCATCGCACCACCGACCATCGGCACACGATCCGGCACTTGTTGCCTGGGAACGTCGTCGCCGTGCGGCCTGGTTCGATTACCTGCGCACGATCCGTTCCACGGCGGCCGCTCAGTACGAGCAGGTCGAATCCGACGCCTGGCGCAAGCTCGAGCGGCGTTTGCGCAGGAATGACGAACGGCTCAGCGAGCACGACGGACGCGTGCCGGCAGCTCACCGCTGACAGATCCCCCGTGCAGGAATTCTGAATGTGCGCTACCGTGCCTGTGGGGACGTTTACTGATGAGCGCGGCTGCACACCGCGTGAGCAGGGGCAGCGACGAGGGGACTTGAGTGGATTCCACGGCAGGCAATATCGAGTGCAATGACGTCGACGCACCCGAGCAGGATGCCCCTCCTCGGCCGATGATCATTGGTCGCAGCTCGCCGACGCTCGGCCAGCGCCCAGCCGAATCACGGGGCAGTCTTGATCCGGATGATGATTCCAGTGCTCGGACTGTGACCTGGGTCGAACCCACCGGCTCGCGCGTGCGGCTAATGGGCTCTCGGCTCCACACCGACGCGCTCGGCTGGATGCATCACGAGCCCGTGGCTGACGGCGCGACCAATGCGCGCGTTGGCGCATCACTGTCGACATCGGGCAACTAGAGGTTGCGGACAAGACCTGCGCGCAACCTCTAGGCCGAGATCACGTGCGTGCGCGTGCGGCTCGTTTTGCGGCCTGCTTGCGACGCTGATACTCGATGAGCGCCTCAGGTGAATCCACATCGCCGAGCACTCCCCAGGACGGGATGCCCGACTCCCATCCCGGAAGACGAACGTGCATCTGCCGATCGAGAACTGAGGCGCAGGTCAGTGCCTTGCCCGGGCCGAATCCAGGCAGCGTCGTGATTCGTGCGCGAAACGTTTCGTAGTTACCGGCATCGAGCCAGATCCGCTCCGGCTTCCCGTCCCATTCGTCAACGATCTGGGCCATGCACTTCTGTACGCGCCGGGCCATTGCGGCTGGAAACCGATGGAGGGCAGGTCGTTCGCTGAATGCGTCGATCAGTTCCAGTTCGTCCATCGATGCAATCGCGGTTGGATCGAGTGTCCCGATTCGCCGCTGGAGTTCCAGTGGCCCGGCAAACGCCTTCTGCACGGTGACCTGTTGATCCAGGACGAAGCCGATGATCAATGCAACCGGCGATTCCGCGAGCAGACGACACGCCTCAGGATCATTCGTCAGATACAACGCCTCGGTCGACGCGCGCGTGCTCATGCTGCCCGCTGTGGCCGCTGACGCTTGTTGCCTCGCATGCGAATCGCTGGAACTGCCGGGCCAGCAACCGAGCGGGCGTGCTCAACCATGTACGTGGCGATGGTCGACGCGAGAAGCGATCCGGCCATGACATCGCTCGGGAAGTGAACTCCACCATAGACCCGCGCATACGCAGCCTGATTGGCCATTTCCATGATCTCGCGCTTTCGGCCAGGCAACAGGTACGCCAGAACGATCGCCGCCGCCACGGCCGCGGAGGTGTGCCCTGACGGGAATGACGGGTTGTTGCCGGGCCGGTCGACTGCGAGCGGAAGCTTCGGGTCAACGACAAATGGACGCTTCCGCGCTGCGGCAGCCTTCTGGATCTGCGTCGCGGTATTGACCATGTCCATCGTGTCGTGGAGGAGCTTTGCGGCTGCCTTCGCCTGCTTGGGCCCTGCAGTTCGCCCATACTCAGCCAGGAGCGCGTCCCATGCCTGTTCCATTCCGTGCCCCGCCCACCACTGTGCCGTTCGGTTCTGTGCCGGCGTCCGCTTGCGGGCTATCGCGTGCAGTTGTGCGAGTTCAGCCTTTTCCTCCGCCGGCTTGGGGGGCCAGCCGAGGTGTGCGATCGTGAACGACGGGAGCAGCCATCGCTCGCCAGGGCTGTGATCGGCCGCAAACTGGCGTGAACGTTGAGCGCCGTCCGCGATGGATGCGGCAAGCCGCTTGCGAAACTCATCGTCTGGAGCCAGCGACGCCATGACGGGAATACCAGGAATCGACATGCCATCATGATCGGATGTAGGCGCACCCCGGGTCGATACACCTCAGCTGATGTGTACTGACTCGGCGCCAGTGTGGCCGGGGCGGGCCGCGCTCACTCAGGTGCCAGGGACGAGCGAAGCGTTGACCGAGCCCCCGCCAAAGCCGGACTGCTGAACGGGGAGCAGCACGTTGGCCGGGTTGCCCCCCTGCTCAGCGAGGAATCGCGACACGTTCGTCGTCCAGTTGGAGTTGAGATTTGTCGGATCGTTTCCAGCTCCGATCGGCGCATACTTGCCGTTGATCGCAGGAACGGACGTCAGCCCCTGATCGATGTAGCCGATCTTCAGCCCGCGAGTCACCGTCTCAATGCCTGCGGCCCACGAACCAAATGCGGCTGGATTGCCGGGGCAACTCCATCCCCAGGCATTGAACGGGCCACACAGCTGCTGTCCGAATGAGCTCTCGGCGCCTGAGATCGCCACCAGCAGCCGCGGGTCGATTCCGTATCGCGTGCCGGACAGCATGAAGAAGAATCCCTGTCCTGCCATCTTCGATCCTTTGGACTGGAGGTAGGCGTCGATCGAGGCTGCGCTTGGCGGCGATGTCGTGGTCGGTGCCGGAAGCGTGGGCGATGGCTGGGGAGCCGGTTGCGATACCGGGTAGCCGCCGGCCGATGGTGTTGGAACCCAGGGGGTCATCCCGCTCGGATATCCGGTCATCCCCCCGCCGGCAGTTGCACCCTGTTGGGCGGCAACGAGATCAGCAACCGTCGACGAACTTGTCTCCTGTCGCGCGCGAATTCGATCCTGAATGCGCAGGATTCGCCGCCCAATCGTATTTCGCTTGCGCTGCAGTGCAACCATGCGACCAACAAGCACGTCCCGGCGAGTCCGATCGGCCTCTGCACGCAGGTCGGCCTGTTCGATTTCAGCCAGCATTCGTTTTTCGTAGCGCGACACCTCTAGCAGGATGCGCGTTCGATCGGCAGCTTCACTGGCGCTGTCGCTGCCAAGAATCTGTGCTCCAACGGACTCGTGACCGGCCCGGTAGGCCTGTGCAAGGTGGTCGGCAAGCCGGCGGCGAGCATCTTCCTGCCCGGCAGCCAACATGTCGAGCGACGTATCGATTCGGATGATCTCTTCGCCGAGTGTGTTGATCTGCGAGGACAGCGCACGGTGCTGCCGCCGGAGCGTCTTCAACTCACCTGCGCCACCGGCTCGCCCCGCTGAAGGCTTTTTCGGTGCGGCGGACGCATCAATACCGCTCGATGCGGCAAGCGCGGCCGTCATGGCCAGAACAACGACTCCGAACATCGCAGCGTGCACCAACGATCGACGGGACCGTGAGGTTCTTCGCTGCGTGTGGCCGGTGGATGCGCTCATTCGCACGCGACATCGGCACGTGCACCGCACTCCATGAGTCAACTCCCATCAAGCTGGAGCGTATGCAATGCGCAGTCGGGTGTTTCGGAAGTCGTCCGGCAGGTCCCCTTGCTACGGACTCGTCACGCGGACTTCGGGCGCACCCGGTCAATCAGCTGCCGCGTCGTCGAGGCGTCAGCAAGCAGCGCCGGTGCAACGACCTCGCGGAATGTCTCGCGGCCAACGCTCCAGGCGATGACGTGTCCTCGCGGTCGGACGGTTGCAGTACGTGGCACGCCCAACAGCAACGATGTCTCGCCAAAGAACGATCCAGGGCCCAGCGACGCGATCTCGTCACCGGCACGCTCAACAATTACCTCACCCTGCTCGAGCAGGAAGAAGCGATACCCCGGCTCACCTTCGCGAACAATGATGTCGCCATCGTCGAACTCCTCCAGCTCGACCAGTTCGACAAGGCGTCGACGTTCATCAATGTCGAGGAGGCCCCATACGGGATGTCCGTCGAGAAGTGGGTCGAATTCGGGTCTCGGAACCGGACGAGATGATTCCGAAGGAACGGGCTCGGCCTCCGACTGCTCGCCGGGGTCGGGACACATGGCAGCAAAACTGGGGACCGACGCCAGGATCATCGTGTTGAAGACGTCGGCATCAAAGGCGTATACGACGGCCGCGGCATCGGGTGTCACCCGGACGGTCGCATTACGAAGCTCACCTGTGGCCAGTGCCCGTTCGCCAAAGTAGCTGCCACACCCCAACCGCGCAATCGTTGTCTCAGTACCTGTAGCGTCGATACTGACTACGTCGACCCTTCCCTGTCGAACGACGTACATCCGCTCACCGCGGTCACCCTGGGCAACAATCGTCGACCCCGCAGGCCACCGCTCCTCCTGGACGTGCCTGGCAATCTGGTCAAGGTCACCGTCATCGAATCCCACAAACAGTGGAACTCCTGTCAGAAACCATCTGGCGTTGTCGTTCATGTCCCGTACCTCCACGCGGAACTGACCGGGACCGGGAATCCCGCGACAGCACGCACCATCACCCATATTCGGTATCGACCCGAATCCCAATGCCTTTCGTGAGGATTTCGTAAGCATTCCGTCAGGAACCCGAGTCGGTAGCATGGCGACAGCATGGTGAGCGTCGTACGCCGAAGGTTCGGAATACTCGTGACCGTCGCGACGATCGCTGCGATGACGGTCATCGTCGTGCGCGA
>CAYNNW010000119.1:0-6665 GCA_964398435.1 uncultured Gaiellales bacterium
CGCCCGTTCCGGCGCGATTGCGCTCGGCCTCGACCACCGTCATCAGCATCGGCATCATGATCACGAGGCGCACGCCCCAGCGGTCACGTCACAGGACGTTGGTCGGCGGGTGGAGTCAGGCGCACTGCCGCCCGACGGATCAGAGCCGCCGGCACCGGTTGGGTCGCTGCTGCCGCCGGTGGGATCTGTGCTGCCGCTGCCCGTTGCTGGATCCGCCCCACCCGGAGCAGCGCCACCGCTGCCACTATCGGTGCTGCCACCGCCACTGCCGCCGGTCGATCCCGGGTTTCGACCGCCGCTCGAACCGGAATCGCTTCCGCCTGTAGATCCCCCGCCCGTTGATCCGGACCCACTGCTGCTTCCGGGCGCGCGTCCTCCGCTGGATGCCGGTTGCTGCGAGCCCCCTGATGAGCGTCCGCCATCGCTCGAGGCGCCAGCAGGCGAGCCTGACGCGCCGGCGGATCGCCCCTGCGGCGACGAAGTCCCTGGCTGATCGGCAGCCGACGAGCCATCCTCCGGCGCGGGCGATGCCGGATCACTTCCGTCGTTGTCAGCTGGTCGCGTCCGGCTCGTCGCAGTGCTTGGCCTGTTCACCTCGGTGTCCACGCCGCTGCTCGACGCCCCCGTTGCGCGATCGTCTGCCGGCGGGCGAATTGCACGCTCGTGAGCAGTGTGAACGGGAACCAGCGAGATGAAGATGAGCATCGTGAGAACGATCGTTGCCATTCCCAGGTGCGCAAGGTAGAGCGGTGGGACTGCGCCGTGTCGTCCGGGCGGCGCGGGTACGACTGGCGCGTCGGTCGCGTCGGTCGCTGCGGCGAGGGCAGCGAGGAACGAGGCCACACGATCATCCGCCGTCTGCTGCGGCACCTGCGAGCGTGCTCGCTCGACGAAGCGGGTCAGCCGCGGGTCGTCGCCAAGCATGTCGGATATATCGGTGGTCATTGCCTGCTCCCGATGAGAGGTGGAACCGTATACGTGATTGCCTTGTATCGGCAACCGGTCGGGGCCGGCCCCTGAGATCGCGTCTCAGTGACCGGCCCGTTCCGGGGGTGAGGAGGAGTCGATGGTGTCTGGGTATTCCGGGTCAACGATTGGTGTGCCGGGCAAGCCGTCGCTGGCCGCGGGCACCGGCCACACTCGCTGCGATGCCCATTCCGAGCAGTGCTGCACCGAGCAGCGCGATGCCGGTCTCTTCGGCTCCGGTGTACGGCAGACTGCCCTGCGGTGTCTGCTGTCGCTGCGCTCCGCCACGGGCGTCGCTGGCCGCTGCGCCGCTCCCCGCGGACGAGTCCGCGCTGTCGCCTGACTGTGCCTGGCCCGTGCCCGAACCGCTGCTCGAATCTCCATTGTGCGTTCCGGGCTGGCCGCCACTGCCGCCGTCGCCGCTACCGTCATCAGGGCGGTCGCTCAGATCGCCCGGCGCGCCACACTGTGGCCCCTCGCACGGATCAGGCTGCGCAATGTCATCGGGTGCGCCGCACTGCGGTCCCTCGCAGGGATCGGGCTGAGCAATGTCGCCAGGGGCGTTGCACTGCGGCCCTTCGCACGGTTCGGGCTGAGCAATATCTCCCGGGCCGCACTGAATGCCTTCGCACGGCGCGGGGTCGGGACCCGGCTCCTGCGGCATCGGCGCACGGTCATCGGGTGCCATCGCCATGCTCGGCGCTGCGCCGACAAGTGGCAGCACTGCCACAAGTCCGATGGTCAGGGTGGTGGTGATGAACTTTCGTGCCTTCATGGTGGTGAACCTCCGTTGGTTGGTATGCACCACTGAGAACGCACGACCCCCTGTTCAGGGGTACGCGATCATGCAAAGAAAGTGTAAGAACAGATCAATTGCCTGCTCAGGAGCTATTTTTCGTCGGGAAATCCAGCGTCGTACTTCGTGCGATAGGTCACGATGTCGTGAATTGCGAATGCTCCACCAATGGCTCCAGCCACCGCCAGGGCGGGGAGATATCGCGCAAACGGCGTTGTGGGAGCGACCTTCTTGGCAACTCGTGTCAGCAGCTCGGCGCCGCCGATAGCGCCAATCACTCCATACATCCCCGCGATCAGTGTCCGGCGCGCCGGCGAGTAGCGGTACAGCGTTGACCGATCTATCTCGCTCCGGATCTCCTCGTCGGTTGCCAGCGTACCGTCATCCCGCATGCCATATCCGACACGCCATGGCCGGGTCTCGCCAAGCTCTGTGGCAACCTTCGCCTCACGCGCGTACGCGCGCACCTCTGTCTGAGTCTGCTTCTGGTTGATCCGGTCAACGTAGACCGTAATTGGATTTTTCAGCATGAGCGGAGCGACGAAGGCGAGTGGCGCAGCCCCGATCATCTCGCCCAGCGTGCGGGCGTAGAGCGGAATACCCGTGTGATCATCTAGATAGTGCTGCCCCTCATGCCCGATCACGCTGGCCGCGCGCACGGTGTCCCGCAACGTCCCACGCTGCAGGTACATGGTGTTGTCGCGCGCGTCATATGCCGCGAGTGTTCCGGGGAACCGCTCCTGGTAGGGCTCACTGTCCATCAATGTAATAGCAGCGTTGTCAGTGCGAAGCCGCTCGGCGATCTCACGCCCCGAGGGAGTGGTCGCCAGCAGGTCGAGCGCACTGTTGAGCCGCTCCTCGTCCGTCGCGGTCGATCCGAGCGGCGCCACCCCGGCAGGCGTTCCCACATCTGCGGCCGCAGCTGCGACAACGGGCTCGTGACCAAGAAAGACGTCGGCTGGATCAATCTCCTCTTGCGGCGACACGCCACGCCCATCGACCGATGACGCGACCACAGGTGGCCCAATTGGCGGTGAGATTCTGACTGTCGTCACGAGCTACGTCCCCGGTGAGCATGCCGCGCGGCGGCACGAGAATGTCCCACCGTCATATCGAGGCAAGCTGCCGGCGACGTTGCAGTGCGGACTAGGCCTGGTCGATCAGCACGAGCATGCGATACAGGCGGCCGGCTGCGCGGGGGAACCTGGCTACGGTCCAGTCCTCCACATCCTCCACAGCAAGCACATCCGTTGCATTCTCGGCGTCGACGTCGGCGCGTAGAAGCGACGGCGACCACTGGGCGCGATCGGTCGCGTCAACGTCGGTTGCTGCAAGGAGCGTTGGCCTGAGCGGAACCGAGTCGGGCATGTCACCAGTCAGACACAGCTCGAGCAGCGTGGCCATGACTCCGTTGCGGTCATCCTTCATCGTGAACAGCTTGGGGAGCACCTTCTGCAGGATCTGAACGTCGACGGCCG
This sequence comes from uncultured Gaiellales bacterium, assembly GCA_964398435.1. Taxonomy (GTDB): domain Bacteria; phylum Actinomycetota; class Thermoleophilia; order Gaiellales; family SKUG01; genus CAYNNW01. The sequence goes on from CAYNNW010000119.1 coordinate 3,241, forward strand.
CACGGATCATCTCGGGGTCGTCACCAATGTGATCCCGCGAGTTGCGGACGAACATCGCAATGTCATTCAGCACGCGATAGCCGAAGTGAAGGTTGAGCGGTGCCAGCACGTCGTTGATCGACATCAGTGACATCAGGTCGTCGCGCTGTCGTTGCGTCTCCTTCTGGCTGCTGAGCTCGAAGGCTCCCAGCTGCAACCGCATTGTTCGCGACGGCGGCACCACGAACGGGCTGTCGGCAAAGTCGTCCGATCCGACCCCCAGGAACGCGTCAAAGTCGACGGTGTTGAACACCATCGTGTTGGCGCGGTCGAGCACCTTGGGGCTCAACTCATACGTCGACGCATCGTCATTGACTGTCCCCGTAAACAGCACGTTCGTTGGAATCTTCAGGCGGCGCGGAATCTCGTACTCGATTCCCTGCTCGTCGAGCCACGTCACCTGGCGTTCGTCGGTGTCATGCAACAGCAAAGGCTCCTGCTGGATGTTGCCGTCCTTGTCGTAGCGCCGGGATTCGAGCGCCGAGAGAAAGTCGCTGAAGTAGTGCTCGATCTTGGCGATGTTCATCTCATCGAGAATGACGAAATAGGGCGCGGGAGTTCTGCCCTGCTCCAGCGCAGCCGCCTCTTCTCGATGCGCCCGCAGCAGCAACTCCAGCAACGGAGTTCGCATGTACCGCTCGAGCTCTTCGTCGTAATGCCCGAGCAGCGCCGTATGGTCGCTCCAGCTGGGCCGAACGCTGATGAAGGCATACCGGTTTTCGGGGAGCTCCTCAACGAACTCCTCACGCGGCCGAAACAGTGAGACCTTGAATCGCTTGAACTCCTCGACAACCTCGAAGCAGAGGTAGTCGTTCGTGGTCACACCGGTCTCAACCAGGGCGCGCCGAACGTTGACGGGAACGCCAATCGTGATCTGCCGGCGGTTTCCGACCAGCGAATTGTGCGCGCGCAGCGAGATATCACCGTGGGCGCCGAGAATGTTCGTGATCGTGCAGGTGATGATTGCGCTGTCGTCGGGCTGCACCTCGAAGTAGTCGTACTGGTCGCGGCGCGGCGTGATCGTGCCGCTACGCATCGTTACCTTGTCGACAGGAATGTAGAACTTGTTCGCGTCGTCGGTGGGGCGCTCGCGGCGAGCGGCTGTCGTGCCGGGTGACCAGGCGAAGTACTCGGCCGTCAGCAGCGCCAGCTTCGTCTTGCCGGTACCGGAGATCCCGCTGAACAGGACGAACGGACTGGTCTGCAGCGACATCAGATAGCGCGAGACGATCTCCTGTGGAAAAAAGAACCCTCGTTCGGTGATGTAGGAGTACAGATCGGTGTTTGCCGACCACGTTCGCTCATCGGGCGCCGATGCACTTGGCCGCGTTGAGCTGCCTGGCAGCTGCACTGATCGAGTCGGCGTGGCTTTCGCCCGGTCACGCAGGCTTCGCGACAGGGGATTGATATGTGGTCCGGACATCGTTCCTCGCTTCAGCAGACGGGCAAGTTCGCACGCGTGCGCCCGTACGAGCACTGTCGGCATATCCAGTCACGGCCTTGACCACGGAAAAGTCCCGCGTACGCTGATCCCGACACCGGGAAACGGGGTTTCCCGCACTGACCTCGCGGACGGGGCCCGACGCATGACGGCTGCTGGACCTGCGATGCTTCACATCACAGATTGATTCGGGCACCGACAGGGGCTTCGCCATGGGAGATGAAATGACCACCGATATTGCACCGGTAACTGCCGCACCGCCGTTCAAGGGATATCACCTCTCTGTGATTCAGGATGCCCATGCCGCTGTGAATCAGGCGATTGGCGCCGTCACGCCGCAGGGCAGCACACCGGTATCGGCTGAGGCAATCAAGGATTCGCTGGATTTCATCCGATCGGCTGAGCACCGCTTGACCGAGTCACTGACGTACGATGGGCCAACCGACGCGTTGCACGCAATGCGCGAGACACTTCCACGGCTGGGCCGCGCAATCACCCTGCTTGAAGGTCTGCACTCGGGCTCTCCCACAGGGCCGGGAATCGCACCACTGCTCGACGAGTTCAACGGCACCATGGACCTGCTTGAGCACACGCTCGCATCTGCTGGCTGGGACTGATCAGTTACTGAACGAGCAGTCGCGACTGGCCCGCGGGAAACGTCCACGGGTTGTGATAGCGGTACTCGCCGGGTGTCGTAAAGCGGTACGTCCACGCATTGCCTGGCGCAATCGGCGCTGATCCCACAATGTCGTCGCCGCGTGCGGGACCGACCATAGCTCGCTTCCGACGGAAGGTGGGATCCCAGGCTCCGAAGCGAACGGCTGCTGGCCCAGGACCCTCGTTGATCCACGACACGGTGGCGCCGCGGCGCACGGCGATCCACCCGGTTGAGGGGATTCCCGAGACGAGCCGGATCCTGATTGGCCTGCCCACGGTCGACGCGCGCCGATATCGCCGGTCGATTGGTCCTGGCTGGTAGGTCCAGGTGAGCGAGCCCGAATCGCAGTCCTCACCGTCGCGCCGACCGGGCTTCTGAGGTCGGCAGATCGTGTACTCGATCTTCTGCCGCCCCGCGCGCTCCGGCGCCGCCAGCGGCGTCGACAGTGTTGTGCCACGCGCTACCGTGGGTAGCTGCATGATCCTCGACCGCTGCCGGTCAATTGGGCCCCGCACAGTGATGACTGCCGCTCGCGGCGGCGAGCTCCAGACTGACCCGTGCCGGGGAAGCGTGGCGATCACCGATCGAGGTCGATCCTCACCGCGCCGCGCGGCAGTCGCACGCTTGATCGCACGCCGGATGCGCGCGTCGTCAGTCGTGGGATCCGGCTTCGGAGCCGTTGCACTACCACTGCGCGAGCGTTTCGACGACTCGTCGCCACAGCCGGCCGTACCTACACAGGCGACGACAATGGCAACGGCCGCAAGGAGAATGCCGCGAGCCGTACGAGGCGACCTCACGATTCGTCCTCCGCGCAGAGGTCGCTGCCGGCCAGCGGACAGAATCGCTTGTTCAGCTCGGAACGATCCTCTGGCGGCCAGCTGAATGCCATGCCGCCACTGTCTGCCATCAGCGGCCCGCCGGTCACCAGCGTCACCGCAGGCTTCCGGCTACCCGATACTCGGTACAGCACGAGTTCAGCTCCGATGTCCGCCGAGTCGCGCAGCCCAAGAACCCACGGTCCGGACGTCCTGACCCATGACAGGTGAGGCTCACTGCAGGCATCAGTGCCGCCGCCGCGGCCGATACATGGCGATTCGTCATCGATGGCTGCAAGCGGCGGAAGCTTGAGGGCCACCAGTTCGGCTGAAGTCAGCGGGCGAGATCCACCCGACGCCAGTGCCGAATCACCATTTGCGCGCACAAAACGCACCTCGTCCCCCGCGGATTCTTTCGACCGACTGCAGGCAAACTCCCAGTCGATGCGCGGCACGCCACGAATTGCCG